>NZ_JAZLLZ010000007.1:0-32478 GCF_045598405.1 Sodaliphilus sp. | reverse complement strand
GAGGATGACATATCGCCCCAACTGGAGCTCTTCCCACAAGAAGAGGGGCCCAATTTTGAGAATTACAAGACCAATGCCTATTTACAGGCAGTTAACCAATAGAATTAATCAAATCCCGATTTTTATCGGACAGCAATAAATTTTTATAGTCAACAAGTATATCATTGCCTAAACTTTTCTCAGAATCAATAGAACCCACCTTAAATAATCGCGCCCGCACATTGTGGACGCGATTATTTATATATAGGTATCGCGTCTATCGCTTTTTTTGCAAAAAAAGGTAAAAACATTTGGCAGTCGGCAGAAAAATGCGTAAATTCGCTATCGATACATAAACTCATAGCGCGCCACATGACCATGCATAGCACCATAGAGCAATTCTTGCAGTACCTGAGCCACGAGCTCAACTACTCACAGCTCACCGTCGCTGCCTATCGCAACGACCTGAAACAATGGTGCGAAGCTGTGACTGGCGGCGGAGCGCGCGAGCTCGATCTGGCAACGATCGAAGCCGCCGACGTGAGGATGTGGATGGTGCAACGCGCCGATGCCGGCGACTGCGCACGCACGTTGCGACGCAAGGTGCAAAGCGTGAGGGCACTGTTCAGGTATCTGATGAAACGCGGGCTGGTGGCCGAGAACCCTGCCGCCGACGTGGAACTGGCACGCACCCCCAAGCCCCTGCCCGACCACGTGAGGACGCAGAACATGGACGCCCTGCTCGATGAGGAAATAGACCGCAGCGACTTCACCGCAGTGCGCGACCGGCTGGTGATGCTCATGCTCTACGAGACCGGAATGCGACGCGCCGAGCTCATAGGCCTGCTTGACGCTCACGTGGACACCGGCAAAGGCGAGCTGCGAGTGCACGGCAAGCGCGACAAGGACCGTGTGATACCCTTCGGCCACGAGTTGGCACAGTGGATAGAGACCTACCGCGCCTTGAGGCAAGAGCTCCATGTGGGCGACGAGGAATTCTTCGTCAGGCCCGGCGGAGGCAAGCTGTATCCGTCGCTTGTCTATAACATCGTGCACAGCAACCTCGCGCGAGTGGGCGGGTCGCGCAAGATGAGCCCGCACGTGCTCAGGCACACATTTGCAAGCGTCATGCTCAACTCGGGCGCAGGGCTCGAGAGCGTGAAAGAAATACTAGGGCATGAGTCGCTGGCAACAACGCAGATTTATACGCACATAACGTTTAACCAACTAAAAGAGAATTATAAACACGCCCACCCAAGGGCATTAAAGAAAGGAGAATAATATGAACGTAACTATCAATTCAATCCACTTTGACGCAACCGAGAAGTTGGAACAGTTCATCAACAAGAAAGTTGAAAAATTGAGCAAGCACAACGAGGAGATCAACGCCATCGAGGTAACACTCAAAGTAGTTAAGCCCGAGACAGCGATGAACAAAGAAGCATCGATCAAGCTCAACGCCCCCCAGCAGGGCGACCTGTTTGCAAGCAAGGTGGCCGACACCTTTGAGGAAGCAGTAGATATGTGCGTCGATGCACTCAAGCGCCAGCTCGAAAAGTCAAAAAAAGACAAATAAGCAATGGGGTGTAACCTGGGGGCGGTCACACAGTGCGCCCCCACCCCACCCCAAGCAGACGCACAACTTCAAGGACGGCACGCACTTGCTGCTCATGCGGCAACGTCACCGCAACAGGCTGCGTCGACGTGTTCCGGGATGCAAAAAAATATTTTTTTCAAAAAAAAGCACTGAAATGTTTGGTGAATCAAAAAATATGCGTAACTTTGCACCCGCAATAGCAACGAATGTGCTATTCAACGCCTCCATAGCTCAGTTGGCCAGAGCACGTGATTTGTAATCTCGGGGTCGTTGGTTCGAATCCGACTGGAGGCTCACCTGAAAAGGTTCGGGTAGATAGGTAAGTGGTTAAAACGGGCAGACTGTAAATCTGTTGGCATCAGCCTTCGGTGGTTCGAATCCATCTCTACCCACTTAAAAAAAATGCGATAGTAGCTCAGTTGATAGAGCATCAGCCTTCCAAGCTGAGGGTCGCGAGTTTGAGCCTCGTCTATCGCTCTAAAAGAAACAATGCTGCTGTAGCTCAGGGGTAGAGCACTTCCTTGGTAAGGAAGAGGTCGCGGGTTCAAATCCCGCCATCAGCTCAAAGACATATTGGAAACCCTTCGCCACTTCAAGATGCGACAAGTATCAAAAAGGGGCGAAGAATAATATGTAGAAAAGACAAGAAAAAGTTAATCATTTAATCAACAAATAACTAAGTTATGGCAAAAGAGAAATTCGAAAGATCAAAACCGCATGTAAACATCGGTACGATCGGTCACGTTGACCACGGTAAAACTACCCTGACTGCTGCTATTACTACTGTATTGGCAAAGATCACAGGTGCTGAGGTTCGTTCATTTGACTCAATCGACAACGCTCCCGAGGAGAAAGAGCGTGGTATCACTATCAACACCGCTCACGTTGAGTACGAGACACAGAACCGCCACTATGCACACGTTGACTGCCCGGGCCACGCCGACTATGTAAAGAATATGGTAACTGGTGCTGCTCAGATGGACGGTGCTATCGTAGTAGTTGCTGCAACTGACGGCGTTATGCCCCAGACTCGTGAGCACATCCTGCTCGCTCGTCAGGTAAACGTTCCCCGTCTGGTTATCTTCCTGAACAAGTGTGACTCTCCCGATGTTGATGAGGAGATGATCGAGCTCGTTGAGATGGACGTTCGCGAACTCCTCTCTGAGTACGAATTTGACGGTGACAACACTCCCGTTATCAAGGGTTCTGCTCTTGGTGGTCTTAACGAGGATCCCCAGTGGGTTGAGAAGATCATGGAGCTCATGAACGCTGTTGACGAGTGGATTCCCCTGCCTCCCCGTGACATCGACAAACCCTTCTTGATGCCTATCGAGGACGTATTCTCAATCACAGGTCGTGGTACCGTTGCTACTGGTCGTATCGAGACTGGTATCATCAAGGTGGGCGATGAGGTTCAGATCATGGGTCTCGGTGCTGAGATGAAGTCAGTTGTAACAGGTGTTGAGATGTTCCGCAAGCTCCTCGATCAGGGTGAAGCTGGTGATAACGTAGGTCTCCTCCTCCGTGGTATCGACTACAAGACTATCAAGCGTGGTATGGTTATCTGCCACCCGGGTATGGTTAAGCCTCACGATCACTTCACTGCTTCAATCTACGTATTGAAGAAAGAAGAAGGTGGCCGTCACACTCCTTTCCACAACAAGTATCGTCCCCAGTTCTACATCCGTACTCTTGATGTAACTGGTGAGATCTCTCTGCCCGAAGGCATTGAGATGGTTATGCCCGGTGACAACGTTGAGATCAACGTTAAGCTCATCACTCCCGTTGCATGCAGCGAAGGTCTTCGTTTCGCAATCCGTGAGGGTGGCCGCACCGTAGGTTCAGGCCAGATCACTAAGATTCTCGAGGACTAATAACGAGATTCTAAACAAAATAAGATAAGACCGGTGAAACCGGCAAGCTGGAAAGCCGGTCTTATTTTAATTTACGGGAATAGTTCAGTTGGTAGAACGACGGTCTCCAAAACCGTAGGTCGTGAGTTCGAGTCTTACTTCCCGTGCTAAGAATAAAACGAGAAATGAAAAAATTTAAACTATTTGCGGATATTCAGGAATCTTATAACGAACTCGTTCATAAGGTTACATGGCCCACTAAGAGTGAATTAGCCAATAGTACAGTTGTTGTTATGGTAGCTTCCATCATACTCTCTGTATTAATCTGGCTTGTGGATCTCGGCATTGATCAGGCTATGCACTTGGTTTATGGTCTTGCATAAGACTAGGGACTGAGACTGACATAGTGGGTAAACACAAGACAAGAACTATCAAAGGTAAAAGAATCGATGGCTGAAAGTATGAAAAAATGGTACATTTTACGTGCCATCTCTGGTAAAGAGACAAAGGTTAAGGAGTTAGTTGAAGCAGCATGCAAGAACAACCCTGACACCTTGGGAAAAGACATCTGTAAGGTATTGGTTCCCACCGAGACGGTTTACACAACCCGAGCTGGAAAGAAAGTGCAAAAAGAGCGCAATCTTTTTTCGGGTTATGTTTTTGTGCAGTTAGCTCTTCACAAAGTCGTGGACAGTTACGAGAAGGATAAGGACGGTAAGGTATTGTCAGTTAATTACAAGTATGAATTAGGTGACACCGAGACATTCCTCCAGAACACTTCTAACGTGATTGACTTCGTAAGATCTCGCAAGGGAGGCAAGCAGCCCGAATCTGTGCCCGAGGCACAAATCGCCCGCATGCTTGGTGCAGCCGAGGAGGTTGCGGCAAGTGATGCAGTTGAATACAACTACATCGTGGGCGAGAAGGTAAAGGTGAACTATGGTCCCTTCACCGGATTTCATGGTGAAATCAGCGAGATTAACCAGGAGCGTCATGAGCTCACAGTTATTGTCAAAGTGTTTGACCGAGAGACACCACTCAAGTTGGACAATTCGCAAGTGGAGCGCGAGTGACTTGAAACTGTTACTATCAGGTCAGAGATCGTGCTACGTTTTTAACTAACAAAATAAAAACAAGAACAATGGCTAAAGAAATTGCTGGACAGATCAAATTGCAGATTAAGGGTGGAGCAGCAAATCCTTCACCTCCCGTAGGTCCCGCTCTGGGTTCTAAGGGTATTAACATCATGGAGTTTTGCAAGCAATTCAATGCCCGCACCCAACAGAGCGCCGGAAAGGTTCTTCCCGTAGTGATCACATACTACGCCGACAAGAGCTTTGACTTCATCGTAAAGACAAGTCCCGTTCCGGTACAGTTGCTCGACGCCGCTAAGGTGAAGAGTGGTTCAGGTGAACCTAACCGCAAGAAAGTTGCTAGTGTCACTTGGGACCAGGTTAAGGCGATTGCTGAGGACAAAATGCCTGATTTGAACTGTTTTACTGTAGCCTCGGCTATGCGTATGGTAGCTGGAACAGCAAGAAGTATGGGTATCACTGTAAAGGGTCAATTCCCTGAAAACGTTTAAAAACTTCAATTGAAATGAGTAAACTTACTAAAAATCAAAAGTTAGCTGCCGAGAAGATTGAAGCTGGGAAGAGTTACACCCTTGCGGAAGCTGCAGCTCTGTTGAAAGAGATTACTTTCACAAAGTTTGATGCCTCTGCCGATATCGATGTACGTCTTGGTGTAGATCCTCGTAAGGCAAACCAGATGGTACGTGGCGTGGTTTCACTCCCCCACGGTACTGGTAAGGAAGTTCGCGTTTTGGTTCTCTGTAACCCCGACGCTGAAGCTGCTGCTAAAGAAGCCGGAGCTGACTATGTAGGTCTCGACGAATATATCGAGAAGATCAAAGGTGGCTGGACCGACATAGATGTAATAATCACACAACCTCAGATCATGGGTAAGATTGGTCCCCTTGGTCGCGTGCTGGGTCCCCGTGGCCTCATGCCGAACCCCAAGAGCGGTACTGTGACTCCCGATGTAGCTAAGGCTGTAAAGGAAGTAAAGCAAGGTAAGATTGACTTTAAGGTCGACAAGGGTGGTATCGTCCACACCTCAATCGGTAAGGTTTCGTTCACTCCCGAGAAGATTAAGGAGAACGCTCAGGCATTCATCCAGACTCTGATCAAGTTGAAACCTGCTGCCGCTAAGGGTACATATATCAAGAGTATTTATCTTTCAAGCACAATGAGTAAGGGTATTAAGGTTGATACCAAGTCAATTGAGGCTTAACATTTAAACTATTGAAGAAAAATGAAGAAGGAAGATAAAACTTTAATGATAGAGAAGATCAAGGAGACAGTTGCTCAATATAGCGTACTGTACTTGACTGAGACTACCTCTTTGAACGCTGAGAAGACCACCGAGCTCCGTCGTGCTGCTTTCAAGAACGACGTGAAGATGATGGTTGTTAAGAACACTTTGCTTAAGAAGGCACTCGAGCAGTTGGATATCGACTACTCAGGTCTTTATGGCGCACTCGCAGGCTCAACAACGCTGATGCTTAGCAACACCGTTAACGCTCCTGCTAAACTGATTAAGGAATTCCGCGGTCGCAAGGAAACCATTCCCGCGCTCAAGGCTGCTTATGCTGAGGAGACATTCTTCGTTGGCGATGACCAACTGAACGTGCTTGCAGCATTCAAGAGCAAGAACGAGCTCATTGCCGACGTTATCGCATTGCTGCAGGCACCTGCACAGCGTGTTATCGGCGCTCTCCAGAACAAGGATGGCGAGGGTGAAGGCGAAGCTGCTCCCGAGGCAAATCCAGAAGCATAATAACAACAAAAATTACAATTTAATTCCATACAACAATGGCAGATTTAAAAGCTTTTGCAGAACAATTAGTTAACCTTACAGTTAAGGAAGTTAACGAACTTGCTCAAATTTTGAAAGACGAATATGGTATCGAACCCGCTGCTGCTGCAGTAGTAGTTGCTGGTGGTGCTGAGGCTGGCGCACAGGAAGAAGAGAAGACTTCTTTCGACGTAGTTCTCAAGGCTGCTGGTGCTAGCAAGCTCCAGGTGATCAAGAAGGTGAAAGAACTTTGCGGTCTTGGTCTGAAGGAAGCTAAGGATCTCGTTGACGGTGCTCCTAGCACTATCAAGGAAGGTCTTGACAAGGCTGGTGCTGAGGGTCTCAAGGCTGAACTCGAAGGCCTCGGTGCTGAAGTTGAGCTTAAATAATAACGCCTGATTTTCAGGTGTATAGGTTAAGAATCTCATGTAGATGTTGATTCTTAACCTTTTTGCGTCAAAAATCGGAGCCTGTGGCGAACACGGCATTTCCGGCTGGTTACGGGCTCCGCATTTTTAAGTATTGAGACTCGGTAGTCGGCATGCCCCCCGGCCTGCAATAATGTAGGTTGTTGTGGTGGCGGCGGAACACAGAGCTCTTAACAAGAATCAGGGTTTGGTCCCTGATATAACTAGGATATATTGCATATCTCACATCTATAGAACAATAGCAGAGGTGATGGCTGCGATGAAGACGGTTGCTGCTTGCGGCGCCGGGAAACATATGCCGCAGCAACCGGGAACGAAAGCCCGCTCGGCAGAAGCGTCAGCACCTCGACAGGAATGCTAACCCCGCATGGTGCCGCAAGCACCCTCTCAGTTGGGTTGACGGTCACAAGCTGGCCGGGACAGGCCGCAATGGCTGGACTCAACAGGGCGAATGAAAAAATGGAGCGAGGCTGGTAGGATTTGTTGCCTATATATGGCTGCAATGCCTCTGGTTCACCTCTGTTTGACACGTGGAGCAAGCATGATTTGTTGTGCTAGTGGATGTTGAGATGGTGTGATATAGGCAGGCAGGCTGCTCCGGATGACAGATGCGAAGATGTCGCCGAAGTCATGGTGCAGTATGCCGGCAGTAGTTACCTGATAAATATAAATTGAGTTCACTATAGGCGTGTTGTGGATTCTACTGCCCCTGCCCTTTCGAGGTCGGGCAGGTATTATCAAGAGCCCGCCAATAAAACATTTTTCAATGTCAGTTTCTAAACAACCCCGCGTAAATTTTGCACGTGTCAAGAATCCGTATCCTTATCCCGATTTCCTTGACGTGCAATTACAATCATTCAGAGATTTTCTGCAGTTAGATACACCAACTGAAAAAAGGAAAAACGAGGGACTCTATAAAGTGTTTAGCGAGAATTTCCCCATCCAGGACACTCGCAATAACTTTGTTCTTGAATTCCTTGACTACTACATTGACCCGCCGCGTTACACGATTGAGGAGTGCCTTGACCGTGGCTTGACTTATTGTGTACCCTTGAAGGCGAAGATGAAGTTGTTCTGTACCGACCCCGATCACGAGGATTTCGCGACCGAGGTGCAGGACGTGTATCTGGGCACCATCCCCTACATGACCGAGAAAGGCACCTTTGTGATCAATGGTGCAGAGCGTGTAGTTGTGTCACAGCTTCACCGTTCGCCTGGCGTATTCTTCGGCCAGAGCCTTCACCCCAATGGCACCAAGTTGTACTCGGCGCGCATCATCCCCTTCCGTGGTTCATGGATTGAGTTTGCGACCGATATCAACAACGTGATGTATGCCTACATCGACCGCAAGAAGAAATTGCCGGTAACCACATTGCTGCGTGCGATAGGTCTGGAAACTGACAATGACATTATCAAGATATTTGGTCTGGCCGAGGAACTCAAGGTCAACAAGACCAATCTCAAGAAAGCGATAGGCCGCAAGCTTGCTGCCCGCATCATCAAGTCGTGGAACGAGGAGTTTGTTGACACCGACACAGGCGAGACTTACTCTATCGAGCGCAATGAGGTGATCATCGACCGCGACACCGTGATTGAGGAAGAGAACGTCAACGAGATTCTCGAGAGTGGCGTCCAGACTATCCTCGTGCACAAGGAGGAGGTCAACACCAGCGATTACCAGATTATCTTCAACACCCTCAACAAGGATACTTGTAAGAGTGAGAAGGAGGCGATCAATTACATCTATCGCCAGTTGCGCAACGCGGAGCCACCAGATGATGCTAGCGCACGCGAGGTGATCATGAATCTGTTCTTCAGCGACAAGCGCTATGACTTGGGCGACGTGGGCCGCTTCCGCATCAACAAGAAGCTCAACATGGACATCCCCATGGAGACCCGCACCCTCACCAAGGACGATATCATCGAGATCATCAAGTACCTCATCGGCTTGATCAACAGCAAGACCGACGTTGACGACATCGACCACTTGAGCAACCGCCGTGTGCGCACTGTGGGCGAGCAGTTGTACAACCAGTTTGGCGTGGGCTTGGCTCGCATGGCACGCACCATCCGTGAGCGCATGAACGTGCGCGACAACGAGGTGTTCACCCCGCTTGACCTGATCAACGCTAAGACTATCTCATCAGTTATCAATACGTTCTTCGGCACCAATGCACTGTCGCAGTTCATGGACCAGACCAACCCTCTGGCCGAGATCACCCACAAGCGCCGTATGTCGGCCCTTGGTCCTGGCGGTCTCTCTCGTGAGCGTGCGGGCTTTGAGGTGCGAGACGTGCACTATACACACTACGGACGCCTGTGCCCCATCGAGACTCCTGAAGGCCCCAACATCGGTCTTATCTCGTCACTGTGCGTCTATGCTAAGATTAACAAGTTAGGTTTCATCGAGACACCCTACCGTCAGATTACCGACCAGAAGGTGAACTTGAACAACGACGAGATCGTCTATCTCACCGCCGAGGCCGAGGAAGGCAAGATCATCGCTCAGGGTAATGCACCTCTCGACGACGACGGCACATTCCAGAAGCAGCGCATCAAGGCTCGCCTCGACGCCGACTTCCCCGTAGTGGGTCCAAGTCAGGTGGATTACATGGACGTGTCTCCCCAGCAGATTGCATCAATCGCTGCTGCCTTGATTCCCTTCCTGGAGCACGACGATGCTAACCGTGCACTCATGGGCGCCAACATGATGCGCCAGGCAGTGCCCCTGCTGCGCAGCGAAGCACCCATCGTGGGTACAGGCATCGAGAAACGCCTGGCCTATGACAGTCGCACACAGATTCAGGCTGAGGGCGCTGGCGTGGTAGAATATGTAGATGCCGACGTGATTCGCATACGCTATGACCGCACCGAAGAGGAGCAGTTCATCAGCTTTGACGAGCCCGTTAAGGAATACCGCTTGCCCAAGTTCCGCAAGACCAACCAGAGCACCACTATCGACTTGCGCCCCATCTGCAACCGCGGACAGCGCGTTGAGCGTGGCGACATCCTCACCGAGGGTTACTCGACCGAGGACGGCGAGCTCGCTCTGGGACGCAACCTCAAGGTGGCTTACATGCCCTGGAAGGGTTACAACTATGAGGACGCTATCGTGCTCAATGAGCGCATGGTGCGCGAGGATATCCTCACATCGGTTCACGTCGATGAGTACACACTCGAGGTGCGTGAGACCAAGCGCGGCATGGAAGAGCTCACCAATGATATCCCCAATGTGAGCGAGGACGCTACCAAGGACCTCGACGAGCGTGGTATCATCCGCGTGGGTGCTCATGTGATCCCCGGCGACATCCTCATCGGTAAGATCACCCCCAAGGGCGAGAGCGACCCCACTCCCGAGGAGAAACTGCTTCGCGCAATCTTTGGCGACAAGGCCGGCGACGTCAAGGACGCTTCACTCAAGGCTAATCCTTCGCTCAAGGGTGTCATCATCGGCACCAGCCTGTTCAAGCGTGCGATACGCAAGCGCACCCGCGGCGGCGATCCCGAGCTCCTGAAGCTCGACGAGCAGTATAGCGCACGCCAGGAAGAACTGCGCGGCATCCTGCTCGACAAGCTCGCAGTGCTCACCGAGGGCAAGACTTCACAGGGCGTGAAGGACTATCTCGACACCGAGGTTGTGGCTAAGGGTGTGACATTCACCTACGATGTGCTCAAGAACATTGAGAACTTCGAGTCAGTGAACCTGAGCAAGTGGACAACCGATGCTCACCGCAACGACTTGATACGCACCTGCATCATGAACTACCTGCGCAAGAGCAAGGCCATCGACGCCGAGCTTCGCCGCAAGAAGTTTGACATCTCAATAGGCGACGAGCTTCCCTCAGGCATCATGCAGCTTGCCAAGGTTTACGTGGCAAAGAAGCGCAAGATCGGTGTGGGCGATAAGATGGCAGGTCGCCACGGTAACAAGGGTATCGTGTCGCGCGTAGTGCGCCAGGAGGATATGCCCTTCCTCGCCGATGGTACACCCGTCGATCTCGTGCTCAACCCGCTGGGTGTGCCCTCACGTATGAACCTCGGTCAGATTTTCGAGGCCGTACTTGGCTGGGCAGGCCGTGAAATGGGCGTTAAGTTTGCAACCCCCATCTTTGATGGTGCAAGCCTCGACGACCTCAACGAGTGGACCGACAAGGCTGGTCTGCCCCGCGGCGGACGCACACAGCTCTATGACGGTGCAACCGGCGAGCCCTTCGACCAGAAGGCAACAGTGGGCGTGACCTACTTCTTGAAACTCGGCCACATGGTAGAGGACAAGATGCACGCACGTTCAATCGGTCCGTACTCACTCATCACTCAGCAGCCCCTCGGCGGTAAGGCCCAGTTCGGTGGTCAGCGTTTCGGTGAGATGGAGGTTTGGGCGCTCGAGGCATTCGGCGCATCACACATCCTTCAGGAGATCCTCACCGTGAAGAGTGACGACGTGGCAGGCCGCAGCAAGGCTTACGAGGCTATTGTCAAGGGTGACGCAATGCCCACCCCGTCAATTCCCGAGTCTCTCAACGTGCTCTTGCACGAGCTGCGCGGTCTGTGCCTGAAAGTTAAACTTGATTAAATTATCACCTCAATATAGTTACAACAATGGCTTTTAGAAAAGACAATAAGATAAAAAGCAATTTCTCGAAGATTACCATCAGCCTGGCATCGCCCGACTGGATTCTCGAGGAATCGTGTGGCGAGGTTACCAAACCCGAGACCATCAACTATCGCACCTACAAGCCCGAGCGCGACGGCCTCTTCTGCGAGAAGATCTTCGGTCCCGTAAAGGACTATGAGTGCCACTGCGGAAAATACAAACGCATCCGCTACAAGGGCACCGTGTGCGACCACTGCGGTGTTGAGGTAACAGAGAAGAAGGTGCGCCGCGAACGCAGCGGTCACATCCTGCTCGTTGTGCCCGTTGTCCACATCTGGTACTTCCGCTCTCTCCCTAACAAGATCGGTTACCTGCTGGGTATGCCCACCAAGAAACTTGAGATGGTGATTTACTACGAGCGCTACGCTGTGGTTAACCCCGGCGGCATGAGCCTCAAGGACAACAACGGCAACGAGATCGCCCTCGCCAAGGGTGATCTCCTCACCGAGGAAGAGTATGGCCAGATCCTCGACAAGCTCCCCGCAGGCAACCACCTGCTCGACGACAAGGATCCCGCCAAGTTTGTTGCCAAGATGGGTGCCGAGGCTATCTACGACATGCTCGCCGACCTCGACCTCGACAGCCTTGCTAACTCACTGCGCGACCGTGCTTACAACGAGAACTCGCAGCAGCGCAAGACCGAGGCCCTCAAGCGCCTCCAGGTCGTAGAGTCGTTCCGCTCGTCAAAGGACATCAACAAGCCCCAGGACATGATCATCAAGGTGCTTCCCGTCATTCCTCCCGAGTTGCGTCCCCTCATCCCCCTCGATGGCGGCCGCTTCGCAACCAGCGATGTCAATGACTTGTATCGCCGCGTGATCATCCGCAACAACCGACTCAAGAAACTCATCGATATCAAGGCTCCCGAAGTGATCTTGCGCAACGAGAAGCGCATGCTCCAGGAAGCAGTTGACTCACTGCTCGACAACTCACGCAAGTCAACCGCTGTGAAGAGCGACGCTAACCGCGCACTCAAGTCACTCAGCGACAGCCTCAAGGGTAAGCAAGGACGCTTCCGTCAGAACCTGCTCGGTAAGCGTGTTGACTATTCAGCCCGTTCAGTAATCGTCGTAGGTCCCGAACTCAACATGGGTGAGTGCGGTATCCCCAAAGACATGGCAGCCGAGCTCTACAAGCCCTTCGTGATACGCAAGCTCATCGAGCGCGGCATCGTGAAGACGGTAAAGAGCGCCAAGAAGATCGTTGACCGCAAGGAACCCGTGGTGTGGGACATCCTTGAGAACGTGATGAAGGGTCATCCCGTGCTGCTCAACCGTGGGCCGACACTGCACCGCCTCGGTATCCAGGGATACCAGCCCCGCCTCATCGAGGGTAAGGCAATCCAGCTTCACCCGCTCGCATGTACAGCGTTCAACGCCGACTTCGACGGTGACCAGATGGCGGTACACTTGCCCCTGGGCAATGAGGCAGTAGTTGAGGCTCAAATGCTCATGCTCGAGCCCCACAACATCCTCAACCCCGCCAATGGTGCCCCCATCACCGTGCCCTCACAGGACATGGTACTGGGTCTCTACTACATCACCAAGCTGCGCAAGGGCGACAAGGGTGAAGGCCTCAAGTTCTACGGCCCCGAAGAGGCACTCATCGCCTACAACGAGGGCAAGGTAGCCATGCACGCCATCATTTCAGTGATGGGCGAAGTGCTTGACGAGAACGGCAACCTCACCACAAAGCTCATCGAGGAGACATCTATCGGCCGCATCATGTTCAACAACTGCGTGCCTCGCGAGATGGGTTACATCAATACCCTCATCTCAAAGAAGTCGCTCCGCAATATCATCACCGAGGTTATACGCAAGTGTGGTGTTCCACGCTCGGCAAAATTCCTCGACGATGCCAAGAACATGGGTTACTACATGGCGTTCAAGGGCGGTTTGTCATTCAACCTCCTCGACGTGCTTGTTCCTGAAGAGAAAGCACAGTTCATCAAGGAAGGTGACGAGCAGGTTGAGAACATCATGACCAACTATGCGATGGGTTTCATCACCAACAACGAGCGTTACAACCAGATCATCGATACCTGGACCAACGTCAACACTCGCCTCACCGAGTGCCTGATGAAACAGATCTCTGCCGACCAGCAGGGCTTCAACTCAGTATATATGATGCTCGACTCAGGTGCCCGTGGTAGTAAGGACCAGATCCGTCAGCTCTCTGGTATGCGTGGTCTTATGGCCAAGCCGCAGAAGTCAGGTGTCGAAGGCGGTCACCAGATCATCGAGAACCCTATCCTCGCAAACTTCAAGGAAGGCTTGAGCGTGCTCGAGTACTTCATCTCAACCCACGGTGCCCGCAAGGGTCTTGCTGATACCGCGTTGAAGACAGCCGATGCAGGTTATCTCACCCGCCGTCTCGTTGACGTGGCTCACGACGTGATCATCACCGAGTATGACTGCGGCACACTGCGTGGTCTCGTCTGCAAGGAAGTTAAGAACAACGATGACGTGGTGGCAACCCTGTCGGAGCGCATCGTGGGCCGTGTATCAGTTCACGACGTGATCGACCCCACCACAGGCGAAATCATAGTAGAATCAGGCGAAGAAATCAACGATGCAGCAGCCGAGCGCATCGAGGCATCTCCCATCGAGAGCGTCGAGATTCGCTCAGTCCTCACTTGCGAGGCACGCCGCGGTGTGTGCGCTAAGTGCTACGGACGCAACCTCGCAAGCCACCGCATGGTGCAGAAGGGCGAGGCAGTGGGCGTGATTGCAGCTCAATCAATCGGCGAGCCCGGTACACAGCTCACACTGCGTACATTCCACGTCGGTGGTGTGGCTAGCAACATCGCAGCCGTGAGCAACATGGTTTCTAAATATGATGGTCGCCTCGAGATCGAAGAGCTCCGCACCGTTAAGGACAAGGACGGCGTTGACATCGTCATCGGCCGCATGGGTGAGCTCTCAATCATCGACCCCAACACCAAGATGTCTCTCACCAACGCCAACCTTATCTATGGTTCAAAGCTCTTCTTCAAGAACGGCGACATGGTAAAGAAAGGCGACGTGATATGCGAGTGGGACCCCTTCAACGCTGTGATCATCAGCGAAGTGGGCGGTGTGCTCAAGTTCAACAACCTCGTTGAAGGCGTTACATTCCTCACCGAGACCGACGATACATCGGGCAACAGTGAGCGCATCATCATCGAGAGCAAGGACCACACCCGCATCCCCGAGGCACAGCTCTTCGACAAGAACGGCGAGCTCATCAAGACCTACTCACTCCCCGTGGGCGCACACCTCATCAAGGACGAGGGAGCCGAGCTCACTCCCGGTGAGATGTTCGTGAAGATACCTCGCACATCAAGCGGCGGCGCCGGCGATATCACCGGTGGTCTCCCCCGTGTGACCGAGCTCTTCGAGGCACGCAACCCGTCTAACCCCGCTATCGTGAGCGAAATCGACGGTGAGGTAACCTTCGGCCGCATCAAGCGCGGTAACCGCGAGATCGTGGTAACCAGCCGCATCGGTGAGGTTAAGAAATACCTCGTGCCCATGTCAAAGCAGATCCTCGTGCAGGAGAACGACTACGTGCGTGCCGGTACACCGCTCTCTGACGGTGCTATCACTCCCGCCGACATTCTCCGCATCAAGGGCCCCACAGCCGTGCAGGACTACATCGTGAACGAGGTTCAGGACGTTTACCGCTTGCAGGGTGTGAAGATCAACGACAAGCACTTCGAGGTGATCGTGCGCCAGATGATGCGCAAGGTCAACATCCTCGATCCAGGCGATACCCGCTTCCTCGAGCAAGAAATCGTGGACAAGCGCGACTTCATGGAAGAGAACGACCGCATCTGGGGCAAGAAGATCGTTGTTGACGAGGGTGCATCGACCGAGGTGCAGCGTGGCCAGATCATCACTGCACGCAAGCTCCGCGACATGAACTCTGCACTCAAACGCCGCGACCTCAAGCTCATCAAGGTGCGTGAGGCAGTGCCCGCAACCAGCGAACAGATACTCCAGGGTATCACACGCGCTGCATTGCAGACTTCAAGCTTCATGAGTGCTGCATCATTCCAGGAGACCACCAAGGTGCTCAACGAGGCAGCTATCAAGGGTAAGGTAGATTACCTCGAGGGTATGAAGGAGAACGTGATTTGCGGTCACCTCATCCCCGCTGGTACAGGTCTGCGCGAATACCAGAGCCTGCTCGTGGGCAACAAGAACGAGCTTGCTCTTGCCGGACTCATGGGCGACGAACCCCAGCTCGTGGGCGAAGAGGCTATCATCCGCTGATTATAGGGATAACCCCTGACATATAAACTGCGGCGACACTACAACAACTAGTGCCGCCGCAGTTGCTTTAATAATAACAAGAATAACGATTAAACAATGGACGATAAACAGGCTAGGAAATAGTTTTCAATAGATTTCAATAGTGTAGGAATAGTTTTCAATAGTTTTCAATAGATTTCGATAGTTTAGGAGGAGAAATAACTCTAATTTATAAAATATAATTTTCTCACGTGGAGATTTATTAGTAATTTTGCATCGCAATGGGTGCCCGGCTTGCCGGGGTAATAGGGAACCGGGTGTAATTCCCGGGCAGAAACCGCTGCTGTGAGTCCTGTGTCTCATGCGAGGCGACTTCAGCGACAACCACTGTCACCAAGTGACGGGAAGGATGCCGCAGCCACGAGGAGGACAAGCCAGAAAACCTGCCTGCTGCCACGATAATTAACTTGTGTTTCAAGGCTTTCGGTGATTTAGAGCAATGAAAAGATTTTTAGCAATCTTATTATCCCTAACAGTACTATGCCAGGCCGTGACGGCCACTGGCAGCAATGACTCTGTGCCCGAGCGACGTGTTAACAGCGTCGATTCGATGCAATATCTCGAGAATGTGATAGTCTATGGCCGCAAGCCATACGCCGAGGTGATTCCGGCACAGGTGCTCAGTGCCAAGACCCTTGAGGGTCTCAACAGCCACAGCGTTGCCGACGCCATACGCTACTTCAGCGGCGTTCAACTCAAAGACTATGGCGGCGTGGGCGGCATAAAGACCGTCGATATCCGTTCCATGGGCACCAACCACATGGGCGTGTTCTACGACGGCATACAACTGGGCAATGCGCAGAACGGCCAGATAGACCTGGGCAAGTTCTCGCTCGACAACATCGAGGAAATCTCACTCTACAACGGACAGAAAAGCGACATCTTCCAGCCTGCACGCGACTATGGCAGCGCGGGCACCATCTACCTGCGCACACGCAAGCCCAAATTCAACGACGGCAAGCGCGACAACATCAACTTCACCATGCGCACCGGTTCGTTTGACCTGGTAAACCCCAGCCTGCGATGGGAGCACAAGCTAAACCGCAGCGTGAGCTTCACGCTCAACGCGGAATACACCTATGCCTCGGGGCAGTATCACTTCCGCTACCGCAAGAAGTTCAGCGACGGCACACTGGCATGGGACACCACTGCGCTGCGACGCAACGGCGACGTGCATGCGTGGCGAGCAGAGGGAGCGGTGTTCGGTGCTATCCCCGACGGCAAGTGGAACGCCAAGTTCTACTACTACGACAGCGAGCGCGGCATCCCCGGTGCCATCGTCAACAACGTGTGGAAAAACTCGCAGCGGCAGTGGGACCGCAACTTCTTCACACAGGGAGGCTGGCAGAAGAAAGTGAGTGAGCGCTATGAGGCAATGGTCAATGCCAAGTATGCCCGCGACTACATGCACTATGTCAACCCCGACACCACGCTCATGCTCATCGACAACAAGTTCTGGCAAGACGAGATATACGTTTCCAGCGCCAACAAGTTCACCATCGTGCGCGACTGGGACGTGAACTTGAGCCTCGACTACAAGTGGAACTACCTCAACTCCACGCTCGTGAACTTCTCCTATCCCACCCGCCACACCGGCCTCGCGGCCCTAGCCACGGCCTACACTCTGGGCGGCTTCAAGGCACAGGCAAGCCTGCTCTACACCATGGTCAACGACCTGCATGAGTCGCGCAATGCCGGACAGACGATTGCTCACCACAGCCAGTGGATGCACAAGTTCACCCCCGCGGCATTCTTCAGCTATGCCCCCTGGGTGCAGCACGACCTCAACTTCAGGGCGTTCTACAAGCGCATCTTCCGCATGCCCACATTCAACGACCTGTATTACACCGACATAGGCAACGCGTCGCTCAAGCCCGAGTATGTAGATCAGTACAACCTGGGCTTCCAGTACCAGCTCATGCCCGAAGAAGGCATCTTCGCTGGTTTCAAGATCAGTGCCGACGCCTACTATAACCACGTGACCGACAAAATTATAGCCGTACCCAAGGGTACTGGCCAATATCGATGGATGATGATGAACATAGGCAAGGTGAAGATACGCGGCGTGGATGTGACCGCCCGCACCAGCTTGCGCCCCCTGCGCGACGTGCGCCTTGACCTCAACCTCAACTACACCTACCAGCGCGCACAGGACTACAGCAAGCCCGACGACTATGGCGACGGCGGCACCTACAAGGGGCAGATTGCCTACATACCCTGGCACAGCGGCAGCGCCGTGTTCCACGCCTCGTGGCGCGACGTGGTGGAGCTCAACTACAGTTTCATCTACGTGGGCGAGCGCTACCACACCAGCAGCAACATCCCCGCCAACCACGAGCAGCCGTGGTACACCCACGACATCTCGGCCCACTACACCTTCGGGGTGGGCAAGACACGCATCAAGGTCACTGGCGAGGTCAACAACCTCTTCAACCAGTACTACGACGTGATACAGAACTACCCCATGCCGGGTCGCAACTTCAAGATTATCCTCAAATTCGACATATAAATGAAACGACTCACATACACGATATTAGCAATCGTGGCGCTGATTGCCACAAGCTGCCGCAACGAGGACATCATCTTCATTCCCGAGGAGGTGGAGGTGGCTCGCCCCGAGTTCACCAGCGTGCAGGGGTTCTATGTCTTGAACGAGGGCAACAGGGGCAACAACAAAGCCACGCTCGACTTCTATGACTACACCACGGGCGTTTACACCCGCAACTGCTATGCCAAGGCCAACCCCGACGTGCCCAAGGAGATGGGCGACGTGGGCAACGACCTGGGCATCTACGGCACACGCCTTTATGCCGTGATAAACTGCTCTAACAAGATTGAGGTCATGGACAAGAATACCCTGAAGCGACTGGGGCAAATCGAGATCCCCAACTGCCGCTTCATCAAGTTCCACAAGGGGTATGCCTACGTCACCAGCTATGCCGGCCCCGTAATCCTCGACCCCAACTATGAACAACTGGGATATGTCGCCAAGGTCGATACAGCAACACTCGAGGTGGTGGATAAATGCCTCGTGGGATTCCAGCCCGACGAACTGGAAATTGTTGAGGACAAGATATATGTCGCCAACTCAGGCGGATATCGGTTCCCAAACTATGAAAACACCATCTCTGTTATCGACATAGCCACATTCAAGGAGGTTGAGCGCATACCCATCGCCATTAACCTCCTGTCAGTGAAAAGCGACCGACATGGCGTCCTGTGGATTATCTCAAGAGGTAACTATTATGACATACCCAGCAACATCTACGCCTACGACACGCGCAAGCACCGCATTGTCAAGAAAATGGATATTCCCGCCAGCGCATGCTGGATGGACGGCGATTCGCTGTATGTGGTTAGCACCCAGTGGAGTTACGTCACAATGAGCAACGAAGTGTCTTACGCCATCATCAACACCGAGACACAACAAATTGTGACGCGTAACTTTATCACCGACGGCACCGACAAGCTGATACAAATCCCCTACGGCATCGCTGTGAACCCCATCACCAAGGATATATTCGTGACCGACGCCAAGGACTATATTTCACCCGGTAGGCTCTACTGCTTCGGCAAGGACGGCGTGCTCAAATGGGACGTGCGCACAGGCGACATTCCGGGCCACTTCGTCTTCCTGGGCGATACCAAAACAGAATAAAATTAACAATCTAGATTTTCTAGCCACAAAACAAAATAACAATGAAAAAAATCATCATCGCGCTATCGCTGGTTATCTCGCTGTGTGCCAGCGCAGAGAACAAGCGCTATATCACCGAGATACACGACTTCCTGCCAGCACCGGGACAGTTCACCAACATGATGCCCGTCACCAAGGCCGATATGACCAAGGCCGACGTGCTCAAAGCCGTTGCCAACAGCATCTGCGGCTACTATGACGAGGAGGACGAGGAAGAAGTCATCGCCCAGAGCATGATTTCGCTAGGCAGCTATGGCGGTTACGTGATTTTCTCGTTTGACCACCCGCTGGTCAACGTCAAGGGCGAGTATGACATGCAGATCTTCGGCAACGCCTACCAAGCCAATCAAAGCAGCAATAGCGGCGGTAGCAGTGAGCCTGGTATCGTAATGGTTGCCAACGACTTGAACGGTCCTTGGTATGAATTGGCCGGCAGCGAGTATCACAATCCCCGCACTCAACACGACTTCAAGATCACGTACTACAAGCCTGCGCCCGACCACGTTGCTACACCCGACCCAAAAAACAAGGCGATTGTCGATACGAGCTACGTGGCGTGGACCTGCAACAGCGTTGACAGCCTCACCACAGGCCATGTCTATAAGAACTCATTCCACGCCCAGAGCTACTGGCCCGAGTGGTATGAGGGCGACGAAATCACCTTCGAGGGCAGCAAACTGCGTTGCAATGCCGCCGACGAAAGTGGACAGGGAACCTACTGGGTGCAGTATTTCTATGACTGGGGATATGTGGATAACCGCCCTGACTACAGGTATAACGGCACCGAGCCGCAAGCCGGTCAGAACCTTGGTTTCAAGCTCGACTGGGCTGTTGACAGCGAGGGTAACCACGTGGACATCAAGCAGGTGAAGTACATCAAGGTGTATAACGGCGTGTTGCAGCAATGCGGCTGGCTGGGCGAGACATCGACCGAGGTGGGTGGTGCCATCGACCTGCACCCCGACGCTGTGCCAGAGCCAGATCGTATCACCGGCGACGTTAATGGCGACGGATCAGTAGATATCACCGACGCTAACGCTATAATCAATGCCATCCTCACAACCAAAAACCTCCCCGAAGCCGACGTCAACAACGATGGCGCAATAGACATCACCGACGTCAATGCACTCCTCAATATCATTCTCAACGGGAAATAACCGTCCGCTATGAAGAAAATAAGTGATGGCGAATGTGGTTTTGGCTATCGCCAATACTGAAATGATAGTCGGGATTGTGTGTCTTGAAGCAAGCTTCTGCCCCACAATCCCGACTATCATTTCAAGCGGTCTGCGACCACCACATTCGCCATCACAAAATGGGGCTTCGCCCAAAATCACGCTCGCTATTCGCGAGCAAAATAGAATACTAGATGCTTGATGCTAAATATTAAACATAAAATACCATACATTAAATATCAATCACTAATTATTTAATATCTATTACTGAAACACTTGATGTTTTGCTAGTCTAAATTAATTATTGATATGGAATATTCTCATTTACCTGTTGAAAATGGCTTGCGCGACGAGTTGCGCCGCTATGTTTTTGATATTATCTCGTGCATGCATGAAGTTCACAACGATTTGGGCAATGGATTACCTGAATATGTTTATCAAGAGGCTTTGTGCGTGGAACTAAATTCACATGGAATTAAGTATAAGCGCGAAATAAACATCACCCTGTGTATAAAGGGGTAACATTAAGATGTGAGTTAAGAATGGATATTGTCGTTGAGATGCCGCGTGGTAATGTTATTATTGAGTGCAAAGCAATCTCTGAATTGACCTCTCGCGAACGCTCACAAACATTTGGCTATTTGCGTGGAACTGGATACCCTATTGCCATTCTCGTAAACTTTGGAACTAATCCCAAGGCGCAAATAGAACGATATTATTATAAAAATGGAGTGGTTAAGGCGTTCTAAATAAAGCACCACGAACATTATTTAGCGACAACATAACTCAATTTTAGCATGTGGAACCATTTGAATCTCATTAATTTACTCCGATTAGCGTCCTGCTGGACGCATTTTTGCGAGTTAACCACACCCCCACCGCCACTACGAATGTTGGCAAAGGTTCGCTATCCGCGGCACCGGCTTCGCCGACTTACCGCTGCTCACTTTGCCGAGCTCGCTTCGCTCGGTTCGGCTGTGGGGATTATTCAGATATTGTCCTACTGGACAATAAATTAGCATCATTTATATAAAAGCTAAAGTTGAATAACTCAAGATGCAGGAAAGAGTATTCTATTTTGCTCGCGGAAAGCGAGCTTGATTTTGGGCGAAGCCTTATTTTGTGATGGCGAATGTGGGGGCGGGCGTAGGCCGACCGAAATGATAGTTGGGACTGTGGGGCTGAAGCTTGCTTCACGACACACAATCCCAACTATCATTTCATTTTTTGGCGAAAGCCAAAAAACAACATTCGCCATCACTCATTTTCTTAATAAAAGACGGTCATCGTCATCGTAGCGAAGCGTATCGTCATCGTTCTTCTTCGTTCTTGGTGGTTCCTCGCACTACTAGGCGAGTCTTGACGATGCGTTTCTCGGCGCGGTTGCGGTCTATCTCGCCCTCGACGATACCCACTAGAATATTCACCGCCTCACGCCCCACGTCGATACCGCGCTGCTCCACAGTGGTGAGCTGAGGGTCGCACGCCAGCGCGCGCTCGCCATTAGTGAAACCGCATATCGAGATTTCCTCGGGCACGCTAAATCCCATGTGTTTAGCCACATATAGAATACCTATCGCCGTGTCGTCGTTGACGGCGAAGAACGCGTCGGGACGATTTTTCATCTTCAACATCTGCGGAGTGATGCGCTCGGCCTCGGCACGCGTGTCGCACATCTTCACCAGGTCCTCATCGAGCGTGAGCCCATGCTTGTAGAGGGCGTCCTTGTAGCCGCTGAATCGGTTCTTGCCTATCTCCATGTTGTGCGATGTGCCATAGTAGGCGATGCGCTTGCACCCGTGCTCTATGAGGTAAGACACCGCCTTGAGCGAGCCCATGTAGTCGTCCACCACCACGCGGCTGGCATTAAGCACAGGGCAAATGCGGTCGTAGAACACCAGCGGAACTCCCTCTTTTTCAAGTTTCTGGAAGTGGTCGTAGGTCACAGTATCCTTGGCTTGCGACACGATGATGCCGCACACCTTATTGTGGTAAAAAGACTCGCAGATGCGCACTTCGCGTTCATATTGTTCCTTGCTCTGCGCCACCAGGATGCGGTAACCAAGTTCCTGCGCACGTTCCTCGATGCCCGAGAGCACGGTTGAGAAATAGTAATGCACAAATTCAGGAATAATCACACCGATGGTTTTCACCGGCCCCTTGCGGCTGTTGCGCAGCTGCTCGGCGATGACATTAGGATAATAGTTGTGCTCGCGGGCAAACTTCTGTATAGCCTCACGCCTCGACTTGCTGATGCTGGGACTATCCTTCAATGAACGCGACACGGTAGCCACGCTCACGCCTAGCATGCGGGCTATATCCTTCATGGTTAATACATGCGGTTCGTCCATAGTTAACGGGTTATTGTCATTAGTTATGACGCAAAAGTAAGCAAAAAAAACGATTGGTGCAAACGATTGCACACAATTCATAAAAATTTTAACACATAATATATATGTAATATGTCAATCAAATGATTATCTTTGCATACTAAAGTTATTTTGCACTTACAGTGGATTGTTGGCCAGAAAACCAAACCAACCCTGCACTTACATAAACGTAAACGACAACTAAAAAAAACTTAAATTAAATAAATTATTAACTAAAACAAAATCAAAAGATGAAGCAGGAAACCTTTAAAATTCCCGCACGCCTTTTGGCCCTGGTGATGGGACTTCTCCTGTCTATTGGCGCATACGCACAGATCACTGTGAATGGTGTAGTCAAGGACAATACAGGTGAGCCCGTTATCGGTGCTTCGGTGCGCGTTGTGGGTACACAAACAGGAACTGTTACCGACTTTGACGGTAATTTCACACTCAACAATGTGAAGCAAGGAGCAAAGTTGCAAATCACTTCTATCGGCTACCAGGCTCAGGAAGTTGCTGCGGCTCCCCAACTCGAGATTGTCATGGCAGATGACGCTCAGGTGCTCGACAACCTGGTCGTGATCGGTTATGGCGTTGTAAAGAAAAGCGACCTCACCGGTAGTGTCACTGCCCTCAAGCCCGACACCAAGAACAAGGGTGTCACCGTGAGTGCTCAGGACATGCTCGCTGGTAAGGTTGCCGGTATGAGCGTCACAAGCGGTGGCGGTACCCCTGGTGGTGCAGCAACCATCCGTATTCGTGGCGGTAGCTCACTCAACGCAAGCAACGACCCCCTCATCGTGGTGGACGGTGTGCCCCTGGACAACGGTGGCGTTAAGGGTTTCCCCAACGGTCTTGCAATGATCAACCCCAATGATATCGAGAGCTTCAACGTCTTGAAGGACGCATCGGCAGCCGCTATCTATGGTAGCCGCGGTTCTAACGGTGTCATCATCATCACTACCAAGAAGGGTAAACGCGGCCAGAAGCCCAGTGTTTCTTACAACGGCAGCTTCACCGTGAACACCAACAAGAAGACCCTCGAGCTCATGGACGGCGACATGTATCGCGCATTCGTTAAGGAGCTCTACAAGGGACACGCTAAGGAGGAAGATGCTCTTGCTGCTCTGGGCACAGCCAACACCGACTGGCAGGACGAAATCTACCGCACAGCTCTGAGCCACGACCACAACATCACTGTTGCCGGCTCGGCAGGTAGCATTCTCCCCTACCGCCTCTCGCTGGGTTACACCGGCCAGGACGGTATCCTCAAGACTTCAAGCTTCAAGCGCTACACCGTGGCTGCTAACCTCAACCCCTCATTGCTCAACGACCACTTGACAATGAACTTGAACGCTAAGTACATGTATGGTAAGAACCGTTATGCCGACGGTGGCGCCATCGGTAACGCAGTGCGCATGGATCCCACCCAGCCCGTCAAGGCTCCCGGATTTGAGAACTTCGGTGGCTACTATGAGTGGCTCGCTGGTAACTCAGCTATGGGCGACGCTAACTGGCCCACAATCACCAACACCAACGCTCCCCGCAACCCCGTTGCAATCCTCGACCTGAAGAACGACCGCGCTAACAGCCACTCGTTCACTGGTAGTGCCGACATCGACTACAAGATCCACGGCTTTGAGGACCTGCGCCTCCACCTCACTCTGGGTGGTGACTTTAGCGGTGGTAAGCAGACCACTACAGTTGACCCCGCGAGCCCCAACGCTTGCTACTGGGGCAGCACTGGCTGGTCAGACCAGGTTAAGGAAAACCTCACTCTGAGCACCTACGCTCAATACTACAAGGACTTCACCGATAATCACCACTTCGACATCATGGGTGGTTACGAGTGGCAGCACTTCTGGCGCAAGGAGAACAGCGAGTACAGCAACTTCTATCCTATGAACTCTGCACTCACCGAAACAGACGAGAAGGGCAATGTCAAACCTCTTGCAGGACAGCTCCACACCCTGACACTCCAGAACAACGGTCTCGGCTATCGCACAGAGAGCTATCTCGTTTCGTTCTTCGGTCGTTTGAACTATTCTTACGCTAGCAAGTACTTCCTCACATTCACCATGCGTGCCGACGGTAGCTCTAAGTTCAACTGGCTCAGCGGTGCTCCCAACACACAGTGGGGTTACTTCCCCTCAACCGCTCTTGCATGGAACATCAAGAAGGAAGACTTCCTCAAGGACACTGAAGCCCTGAGCGACCTCAAGCTCCGCCTCGGTTGGGGTAAGACCGGTCAGCAGGAAGGCATCGGCGACTATGGCTACTATGCTAACTATTCTATGAGCACCGGCGTTGTGGGTAGCTTCTATGACCTCCTGGGTGACGGTACGCTCGCTCGTCCCAACGCTTACAACCCCAGCCTCAAGTGGGAGACTACTACCACTACCAACGTGGGCTTCGACTATGGTTTCATGAACAACCGCATCACCGGTACAATCGACTGGTACTACAAGAAGACTACCGACCTGATCAACTATGCTGCAGTAGCTGCAATGAGCAACTTCCGCAACCAGGTGAACCAGAACATCGGTTCTCTCAAGAACACCGGTATTGAGTTCACTATCAACTACAAGGCTATCCAGACTGATGACATCAGCTTGAACCTGGGTTACAACTTCACTTACAACAAGAACGAGATCACCGAGCTCATCGACAACGATCCCGACTACTTCGTTCCCACAGGCGGCATCAGCAGCGGTACAGGCGTTAACTGCCAGGCACATGCTGTGGGTCACCCCGCAAGCTCATTCTACGTGTTCCAGCAGGTTTACGACGAGAAGGGCATGCCCATCGAGGGTATGTTTGTTGACCGCAACGCCGATGGTGTGATCAGCGACAAGGACAAGTACTTCTATAAGAGCCCCATGGCTCCCGTTTCAATGGGCTTCAACGCACGCCTCGACTATAAGAACTGGGACTTCGGTTTCAACATGCGTGCTAACCTGGGCAACTACGTGTTCAACGACACAGAGTGCGGTTTCCGCAACGTGGGTCCCGCTTCTATCCTTGAGAGTGTGAGCGGTAACTACCTCAACAACCGTCTCTCAAGCGCCATCAACTATGGCTGGCAGACTTATGACACTTATTCAACACTGAGCGACCGCTGGGTACAGAACGGTTCATTCCTCAAGATGGACAACATCACCCTGGGTTACAGCTTCAACAACCTCTTCAAGGGCAACAGCTACGAGGGTGTAGGCGGCCGTGTTTACGCTACAGTTAATAATGTGTTCTGCATCACTAAGTACAAAGGTATCGATCCCGAGGTATTCGGTGGCATCGACAACAACCTTTATCCTCGTCCCTTCTCATTCATCGTGGGTCTGAGTCTCAATTTCTAATTCAATAAAGAAACAAGAACAATGAACAAGATTTTAAAATATATCGTTCCCGTGGCAGCCATGCTGCTGTCAACAGGACTTACATCTTGCCTCAACGACCTGCACGTGACTCCCATCGATCCCTCAGTGCAGACCGAGGTAGAACCCGAACAGTTGTTCAACAAGTGCTACGCCAACTTTGCACTCGCTGGTAACGGTGGTGCCGACGGCGACTGCGACGTTGATGGTATCGACGGTGGTACATCTGGCCTCTATCGTCAGTACTGGAATAGCCAGGAGCTCACAACCGACGAGGCAATCTGCGGTTGGGGCGACGAGGGTGTGCCCACCTACTGCTACAACACCTACGACGCATCTCACCCCATGCTGCGCGGTTACTACTATCGCCTGTGCGTGGGTATCTCTTACTGCAACCAGTATCTCATGGTGTTTAACGACTATAATGCAACAATGAGTGCCGAGGTGCGCTTCTTGCGTGCATTCCAGATGTATCTGCTCATGGACGCATTTGGCAACGTTCCTTTCACCACCACTATCTCTAGCGAAGCTCCCCAGCAGAAGAAACGCGCTGAGTTGTTTAGCTACATCGAGAGCGAGCTCCGCGCTATCCTTGGCGAGATTGAGACCGACAATAAACAGGTGCTTGAGGATGATATGTATCACAAGAGCGGTGATCCACGCTACGGCCGTGTTGACAAGGCTGCTGCTTGGCTGCTCCTCGCTCGCCTCTACCTCAATGCTGAGGTTTACACTGGCACTCCCCAGTGGAAGAAGGCCCAGGATTATGCACAATTGGTTAAGGATTCTCATTACAATCTCAACTTAGATGGTTCTTCTAAGGAAGTTACTATCACCGAGCCGGGTACCGAAAACTCATTCACTGAAATTTGGGAGTTCACTGCTTACCAGATGCTTTTCATGGGCGACAACGACCACACCAGTGCTGCCGAGGAGGCAATCTTCCCCCTCATCAGCGACGGTAAGCGCACCACTTCTTGGGGTGTATCTCTGTTCCTCATCGCTTCTACTCACGATGGTGACATGCGCGACCTTCCCTACGACAGTTTCTTCGAGGATGACGCTAAGCGTGCCGTTAACGGTGTGAGCGGTCAGGCTTGGGGTGGTAACCGTGCTCGTCCCGACCTCGTGCGCAAGTTCTTCCCCATGGATGACGCTCCCGAGGGTCTCTATGCTTATGAGACCTTCTCAGCTGCTATGGACGACCGCGCGCTCTTCGACACAAGAGGACGCTCGTTCAACATCGAGGATCCCGGCACATTCAAGCAGGGCTATGCAGTTGCTAAGTTCAACAACCTCACTACCGACGGTAGCACAACCAAGGACGCAACTCACCCCGACATGGACGTATTCCTGATGCGTAAGGCTGAGGCTTACCTTATCCTTGCTGAGGCTTATGCTCGCCAGAATGAGATGGGACTCGCTCTCGAAAACATAAACATCCTCCGCAATCGCGCTCACGCACGCCCGTTGACAAAGATCAACTCTCTTGACGATATCCTCGACGAGTGGTCTCGCGAGTTCTACTTCGAGGGTCACCGCCGCACCGACCTCATCCGCTTCGGCAAGTTCGGTGGCAACAGCGACTACATCTGGCAGTGGAAGGGTGGCGAGTACAACGGCCGCAACTTCGAGGCATTCCGCAACATCTTTGCGATTCCCTCAAGTGACATCATTGCCAACAAGAACCTCCACCAGAACGACGGTTACAAATAATTAAGGTGTAATTCTATTATTTGAGATTTTAGTAATATGAAAAAATATATTAAGTCAACATTACTGATGCTGTGCGGCCTCGCACTGTTCACAGCATGTAGCGATGACAATGGGTCGAACCCCACCCTCACTGAACCTAGCGTGTTTGTGCTCAACACACCCGCTAATCAGGACAATCTGGTGGACCTGGCTCACTCGTCAACTATCACGCTCACTTGCAGCCAGCCCAACTATGGCTTCCCCGCTGCAACTACCTACAACGTGTGGGTGGGAACCGAAGCCGACATGAGCGACAAGGTTTTCATGGAGATCAACTCTAAGTCTCCCACACTCGAGCTCGACGCTGCCACACTGGCAAGCACCCTCACCGATATCATGGTGTGGCGCGGCAAGACTGAGGAAGACTTCCCCATGACAATTCCCGTTTACTTCCAGGCCGAGGCAGTGATGACCAAGACCACTGGCGACGCTGTTGAAACTACACGCATCCTGAGTAACATCGTTTCATTCAAGCAAGTTGCTCTTGAATTCTCATTGCCACCAGTTACTGCTCCTGAGACCCTCTATGTTGTGGGTAACTTCTGCGGTTGGAACTGGGATAACTGCGTATCAATGGCTCAGACCTACGGCGAGACCGATAAGCTGTGGCACCTTGTTTACATCGATGGCAGCGGTATCAAGTTCAATACTAATACTGCTTGGGATGGTGGCGAGGTTGGCTTCGCAGGCATCACTATTGATCCTGAGAGCGAACTCGGCGACGAGATCATCGACGGCGACGGCAACATCGCATCAAGCAAGCCCGGCTGGTACCTGATGATCGTTAAGTGCAACATTGAAGGCCGTGACATCAAGTACACCGTAACCTTCAACAAGCCCGAGGTATGGCTGATGGGTACAATCACTCCCAAGGCTGACTGGAGCGAGAAGGAAGAAGGCTGTATGTTCACTGTTCCCACAACTGCCGACGGCGAATTCGTATCACCCGAATTTGCTAACGATGTAGCTGGCGACGGCGGTGCACGTGCTTACGTTAAGATTCCCGGCCACGACTGGTGGCAGAGCGAGTTCATCGTGGGCCTCGACGGCGACAAGATTTCTTATCGTGGAGCTGGCGACGACCAAGAGCGCGTTGACGGTAAGGCTGGTCAGAAGTTCTATCTCAACTTCACTAAGGACACAGGCCGCATTGAGTAATAACTAATATCTCGACCTGCACCGGGGTCGCAACAGTGGCCCCGATGCAGCGAGAGAATTAAAACGATACAATTTACTTATGAAAAAATTTGCATCATTTTTATCAATAGCATTGGTAGCCGGTCTCCTCTCATCTTGTACTGAGGACTTCAAGGACTGGGCATCGCCTATGGGTAACGATCCCGAGGCTCCCTACGAGGTAGTTTTCACAGCTGCCAGTGTACCCGCTGTTGACTTCAACGTAACCCCCGAAACAGGTACGTTAATTCCCGTTTTCGTTCCCACAGTTAAAGCTAATGTAGAGAATGCAACTACTATCTTCAACTGCGAATTCCACAATGCCGACAAGACTAAGTCGGTTAAGGTTCCCGTTAACGCATTTGGCGAGGCCTTTGACGACATGGTTCAAAGCGCAGTAATTAAGCTTTACGGCACAGCAAGCGAGCAGCGCGTTGTTCCCATGACCATCACTGCCTACACTTCTTGCAACGGCCAGGCTGTTGTTAACAAGGTTGAGACTTGTACCTTCACTGTAACTACTGCTCCCGTACCCGTACCCGAGGTATGGTACATCAGCGGTAACTGCGTGGGTAACGGAACTGGTAGCCATCTCGCATCGTCATGCGTGGCTATGTTCCCCAACCCCGTTAACTACGAGGAACTTATCTTTGCTTGCAAGCTCGACAAAGCTTCTACATTCTGGATTTACAAGAAAGAGGGTAGCCGCTATCCCGTAATCGGCACAAGCAAGGACGACGGTACTATCACCAGCGCCGACGATGCTACCGCTAAGGCTAACATCAACCCCTTCAAGCCTGAGCTTGACGAGGGTTACTACAAGATTGTCTTCAACGTTAAGACCCTCACAATCTCTTATGAGAAGCTCGATGTTGCCGGCGACGTTTACACAGCAATGTCAATGCCCGGTTCATGGCAGGCTACCGCTTGGACTCCCAGCGAGGACCTGATGAATCCCGAAACCACTAACGCAACTCTCGAGAACCACGACTGGAGCTCTACAGTGACATTCGCAACCGATTGCGAGTTCAAGTTCTGTGCTAACGGTGCTTGGGGCAACGACTGGGGTTCAGCATCATTCCCCCTGGGCACTTGCGTAGGTGGTGACAACATCAAGGGTACCGCTGGTACTTACAAGGTTTACTTCAACGACCTTCTCAAGTCATTCTACTTCGAGGCTGTTGAGGAGTAATCCATTAGACTAACAAAACAATTATGAGGTTGGCCGGAACCATTAATCCGGCTTCGGCCAACCCCAACAATTGAACGTTCAATTATAAACCTATTAAAAAACAAAAACTATGAAGAAATTTTTCGCTTCAATGTGCTTAGCTGCTGCAACTATCTTCGGTATGCAGGCTGCTAATGTTTACATTTTGGGTAACTGCGGTGCAGGTACCGGCTGGGATCCCGCTAATCCCGTAGAGATGCAGACAGAGGATGGCAACATCTTTACTTACACTAACGACTTCGAGGCAAGCTCTTACTTCAGCTTCACAACTGAGAAGGGTGCTTCTTCAAGCGACTGGGACGGCATTGCAAACTTCCGTATTGCTGCTCCCTGGAACAACTATGCTATCAACGCTACCAACTTCGACCAGGAAATCGCTTGCAACGAGATGGGTATCGACGTTAACAACGCATTCCTTATCGAATCAGAAGGTAACTACACCCTCACTTTCAACCTCGAGGATCTCACACTCGTAGTTCACCCCAACAGCAAAATTGTTCCCGAAGAGATCGTTCCCGACGGCCTCTACATCATGGGTACAGTAAACGGTCAGAACTGGAACACCAACGAGGGTACCAAGATGACTACTGCTGACAACGTAGTTTACAAGGCTAACATCGAAATCGCTGACAGCGCTGCTAACTTCAGCTTCACTAAGGCTCTCTCTAAGACTGCTTCTAACTGGGCTGGTATCGCCCAGTATCGTTTCGGTGCGCTCTACAACCAGTACAGCGTAACTGAGGAGCTCGGCGAGGCTATCGCACTCGGCGACGAGGGTACAGACTACAGCTTCGAGCTCGCACAGGGCTTCTACGAGGTAACTGTTGACCTCAACGCTCGCACTATGACCGTTGTTTCAACCGATGAGCCCGAGCAGGCTTACTACATGATTGGTTCAGTTTGCGACTGGAATCCCGCTGCTCCCGTTGAGCTCGTTAAGGACGGTGACAACTACACTTGCGAGTTCGAATTCACTGGCGACAACTACTTCATCTTCTCAGGCGCTAAGGGTTCTTGGGACAAGGTGAACGCATTCCGTTTCGGTCCCCTCGAGGCTAACGAGGACGTAACTGAAGGCGTTGAGACTGCTACTCAGCTCTCAACTAACGGCGACGCTTCTTACAAGATGGTTTGCGACGGCAAGTACGTTGTAACTTTCAACCCCACAGCTCTTACCTTCACAGTCAAGGCTGCTGCTGGTCCCGAACCCGAACCCATTAAGGGCGACATCAACAATGACGGTACTGTTGACATCACCGATGCTAACATCCTCTTCAACATCGTTCTCGGCATGGATGATGCAACTCTGTATCCCCACGCTGACGTAACTGGTGACGGCACTGTTGACATTTCAGATGCTAACGCAGTTATCAACATCATCCTTGGTGCAAAGTAATTTAGCACACCACAACACTTAAATATCTGCAGCCTCCGCACGGGGGCTGCAGTTTTTTTTCTAGACTATCTAGAGGCTCTAGAATATCGTAACTATTCACCAATGGAACTCCCCGCGCGGATCTCACTGATAACACTGATTTTTTTCATTGAAAATATATATATTGTGGATTTTTAGACCTCAGGGAGGTCGTAACTTTGGGTAACCGCTGGTCGCAGACCTGCGGGCTGCCGGTGGGGGGGTGTGAAGTGTAACAAAATCGCGGTTGAAGACCGCTACCTTGAACCCAGAAAGTCCATTAGAACAAATGAAAATATTTTGCTTCTCATTGGCGTGATTTGCACTATCTTTCGTTCATATATGAACCCATATACTCGCTCAATATAGCACAAATCCTGACACAATGATAATCTAAAATCTTGTTCTTGCCCTAATGGACTTTCTGGGTTCAAGGTTGCGGTCTTCAACCGCGGTACAGTGTATCGCGTTTACCCTGCCCTGCCTTCGCTTGCGCTCAGTTAGGACAGGGTTATGTGCAGAACTACGTTCTGCGTGTCGGCTTTCAGCCTCTCATTACAAAATCATGTGAGATCCCCGCGCGGATAAAAATCTATTGTAGTATAGTTACAACAGATTGCTC
>NZ_JAZLLZ010000006.1:0-59173 GCF_045598405.1 Sodaliphilus sp. | reverse complement strand
GTGCCCGCTCGTGACAAAAACACACAGAACTTAGCACGTTGCCACCGATCCGGCCAGGCGATGCCCCTCTAACGCGTGCAAAAACGTTAACAAATTTTATACTGCGGATTTGAGGTATTAAGGATTGTATAAATCTTTGTGGTAAAAATTCAATATCTCTTGCGCATGATTGTAGGCCATTGCGGCAGGGCCATCGGGCTCCAATGTTGCCCCCTCCAGGTAGTCGTTCATCGCTAGTCGCCAGTCGCCAGCCTTGCGGTGGGCATTGCCCCGTAGGTAGTACGCCGTCGCACGGTCCTTATCGCTGATGCCTGCACGTTCTAGCAGGGCGGTGGCGGTGTCAATGGCATCGCTCGTCAGGCCTTCGCCCAGCAGTCGCTTGATGTCGTCGATTCTGGTCATAGCTTCACCTTGGTGGCTGTTACTTCCTCGCCCATGAAAACACTCGCTAGAGTGCCAAACTTCTCGGCATCGTCGGTCGTGGTATATCGGCACACGCCGCCCTTCGAGCAACGCTCCTCCATTTCGAGGTGACGTGTCAAGTAATCCCTGAGGCTACGAGCCACGATGTCGCCCTGCGCCACCACATTGATGCCTTCGGGCATGAACTGACGCACCTTGGGCAACAGCAGCGGGTAGTGCGTGCAGCCCAGTATCACCGTGTCTATGTCGCCGTCCATAGCCAGCAGCGCATCGATGTCCTTCTTCACAAAGTAATCGGCGCCAGGGCCGTCGCTCTCACTGTTCTCCACCAGAGGCACCCACATGGGGCACGCATGGCCATAGACCTCAAAGTGAGGGTGAAGTTTCTTTATCTCAATGTCATAGCTGCCGCTGGCTATGGTGCCCGGAGTGCCGAACACGCCCACATGACCCGTGCGCGAGATCTCGCCCACAGCCTCAACGGTGGGCCTTATCACGCCCAGAACACGACGGTCGGGGTCGATGAGCGGCAAGTCCCGCTGCTGTATCGTGCGCAACGCCTTGGCCGACGCCGTGTTGCACGCCAGTATCACCAGCTGGCAACCTTGGTCAAAAAGATGCTTCACAGCCTGCAACGTGAACTCATACACCAGCTGGAACGACCGCGTGCCATAAGGTGCGCGAGCATTGTCGCCCACAAACACGTAGTCATACTGCGGCAACTCACGCCTTATCTCGCGCAAGATCGACAGCCCGCCGAATCCCGAGTCAAACACCCCGATGGGGCCCATTTTCTTGTCAATGTCCATAACAACTGCAAAGTTAATGAAATTACTTTATTATCCCATCACATGACTAGAAATAATTTTCACGAGCAGAGAAAACTGAATGATAAAGCACAAAAAAATAATCCTCGACATCAACGTCGGGGATTGCTTAACTAATTAACCTTCTAATACCATTAACATAAACCTTAAACAAAATATTTTGAAAACACGCAACCGTCATCTCGACGCCTGGGAATTCATTACCTTAAAAAACTAATACCATGAAAACCGATGCAAAGGTAAGCACTTTTTTTATATCCACCAAATATTTTGAGCAAAAAATGTCAAAAATATTACAAACCCCCCGCTTTTTATCATCTTTGCTACAGATTTAAACTAAAATCCATCCATTTCCTTATAGTTTTGTCATTTCTCTGCCTCCACATCACCTCGCATCCTCATCACCCCAGCAAGCCCCCGTGCCAGCAGCGTCAGCTGCTGGTCCTGCTCCCGTTCCCGCTGCCGTTCCCGTTCTCGGTCTCGTTCTTGCTGCTGGTCCCGCAGCCGGTCCCGTCCCCGCAGTTTCTCCCGCAAGCCTCGCCAGGCAGTCTCCGCCCGCCAGTTCTCACGCTCGGCAAGCAAGCCCCCGTGCCAGCAGCGTCAGCTGCTGGTCCTGCTCCCGTTCTTGCTGCTGGTGCCGCAGCCGGTCCCGTTCTCGCGGTTTCTCCCGCGAGCCTCGCCAGGCAGTCTCCTCCCGCCAGTCCTCCCGCTCGGCAAGCAAGCCCCCGTGCCAGCAGCGTCCGCTGCCGTTCCCGTTGCCGTTCCCGCTGCCGTTCCCGCTGTTAGTCCCGTTCTCGCGGTTTCTCCCGCGAGTTCATTCCATTGGCTTAATCATGCTCTCTATATATTCAACCTCATCCTCGCTAAGGTGATATTTCCTGTAAAGTTGACGGTCAATCTCAGCAACACTAACACTCCAGTCAATGTCACTATTCTCGCTAAAATCCTGGAGTGGAACTAATGTAAATGATTTGTCTTTTAAATCTTGTGTTGGTTTCTTTATCCCAACAAGGAATCGAAGGAATTTTGTTTTCAAATATGCCAAAGTATTTTGACATATAGTAGTATTATCTCCAAATGGCCCAATTAATAGATATGTTCCATTACAACACATCCCTTTACCAATTACATATAATTTTGCTATTACTTTTCCTGGTAACATACCGTCTTCAGCGGCTTTTGATGTTAGTATCTTTATTTGGTCAATCCACTCAGTATGAAGAGAAACTGAACTTCTATTAATGTAGCGTTCATCTAGACCTTCTTTCCCTTTTGAAATTATAATCACAGAATCTGAATTCTTCTCTTTGCAACCCTTAATGGCTGTGTTAAATCCAAATGGGTTTTGTGGAGAAACTATTTGTGAAAACGAAATAAAGTCATTTGTATGAACTTTTTCTAAAATTGGTATCGCTTGATTATATCTTATAAAACCATCATCAAATCGTGATTTTATATATCTTTTAGATTGAGTAGTGATATCATTAATTGTCATATCAATGTTACACATTCCATCATGATTCTTATCCCAAAGGAAATAACAAACACCGCTTTTTATCTCAACATTTTGGAATATATTTGTTGCATTAGGGAAATCATGTAAATATGATAATCTTGTGTCTGAAACAAATTTATGTGTGAAATCTCCAAGCAATATATTAGGGAAGTACCATCTTGCAGGAATTACCATTGAGACATAATTAGTTGGTAGATTTATTGCAATATTAACAAATAAATGATATATCGGAGTGTTTCTATTTTGATTATCATTTGCATTAACAATCTGGTATGGTGGGTTTCCTACTATTGCGTTGAATTTCATTTGATGGATATCGTTTGCTTTCCAGTATGTTTTGCCGTTTGAGATGCGAGCAATAAACTGGTCTGGTTTGTTTTTAATTTGATTAATTAAGTCTTCAAAATACCGGGCGTTGACCTTGACTTGGCGAAATCCTCGCAAGGTGCGGCGAGTAATGCTTTTTGCCATTGGGGTTTTGCAAATCACAAATATATTCTCGGCAAGTGTCTTGTCCCACAACTCTATTTGTGTCGCATCGGCCAAGTCGGTTGCCAGCATGTGCTCTTCGCGATAACGACGGCAACGCTCGGCAAACACGCTATATGCTACATATAGTGGATAAAGTCCTGTCTTGGAGTTGATTTCAAGTATGCGAGTATCAGGGTCGCTAAACACGCGCTCGGTTACCTCGTCACGAACCACATGGCGAGGCTTTTCCAACTTGCCATGTGCCTCGTCATGCGTTTCGTCATAGAAATCCCAGCCGCCCAATGTGTCACTGATGTGCATATTCACCACGCGCCACGGGGTGAGCACTGTTTCTTTATCGGGATTGCGGAAACACGAGAAGATTGCCGAGATGCGTTTCACTCGTTCTGTCGGGGCGAGGGTGTCGGCGGCACGTGCCATGTCTCGTATCTGGCGACCTGCAGCACGAAATATATCGGGGTCATAATACTTGACAAACTGGGCAAAGCGCTCCTTCGTTACCCCCTTGGGCATAAATTCGCTCCAAGACTGGTCGTCAATGAGTTGCGCAAAGTTATCGATTGTGACCTCATCATCTTCGTTGGTTAGTTCGGCTCCGTAGATTAGTAGTGGGAAACGAATTGAGATACCTCGCAAAATTGAGATTGCATTTGAGCGGTTCTTTTTCTTTTCTTTGAGTTCCTCAAGCAGTTGCTTTTCTTCCTCGGTAAGCTCTTTTTTCTTTTTTCTGCTTGCTTTTACCACCTGTTCATATTGCTCGTCGGTGAGTCCTTGCTTGTTGATGTCAACATCACTTGTATTGTGATTGGCACTAGTTGACCCTATCTCACGCTTGAGGTCGGCAAATAGTTTCAACTCCACGTCATTCAGCTTGAGCAGGTTGTCATTATACAGGTGTGAGTCTTCAAATCCCTGTTTTACCACGCGGTCAACATACACACGCTTCAACTGCTCAAGCATGCCGTTTACATCAAGGCGATCCATGCGGGTGCCGTTATATCCAATGATAGGGCAAAAGTTGAGGAATCGTCCCATTACTGCCTTGTCATCGCTACTCTGTATCTTGCCCTTGGTTGCGGTTACATGTGCTACTTTGGCTATCACTTTGAGGGTGCGGTCGGGGGCAAAGTCAAAGACGAAGCACTCTTCCTTGCGCTTGCCGCTGGGAGTTTGATAAGGTGACTGAACTCGGAAGATTGTTTGCATGTAGGCTTTGGCATCAGTCTGCGCACTGCCAGCAAGCATAAAGACTGCCGTCCATGGGCGCACAGTAACGCCGGTGGTGAGTCGTCCGCATGACAAGGTGATTGTGTAAGTGTCCTCGGGTTTTTTGCCCATTGCATTTTCAACCATTTTCAGTGCCTCGTCACTCTCGGCTTCCTCATCGCCGTCGCCTGCCACATTGATGATATTAAACTGCGAGAACACCTTGTGTTGCTGTAATAGTGCGCTCAATGCGCGAGCCTCTTTTACTCCAGGAAGCATCCACAGCGAGTGGCGGAAATTCTTGCGATACTCAATGGTGCTATATGGGTAGTTGCTTTCAGGGTCATACTTTACAATCAAGTCAAGGAAGTGTTTTACATCGCTCTCGTGAACAAATCGTCCTTCTAGCGATGCGTTGGGCATATCCACATGATCGCGTCCAGGGTCACCTGTCCATGTACGGAAGAATTCTTTGAAATTGAAAGCGCGGTCCTCAACATCGGCATACTCTCCAACCATCTTGCCCAGGTCAAATGTGAAAATATTGAGTCGGGGCAGTCCTGCGTAGGGGTTTGGATCGCCAAAGTGTTCTAGTTCCCACCGTTGCTTGGCTTCTTGTTCCATGACGTAATCCCATGTATAGACCTCGTCCTCGTTGAAATCATCAAGCATGTTGAACGGTGTGCCTGACAGGTTGAGCGTGCGAGTGTGCTCACGCGTGAGCGATTCAATTACATTCTTGCCCAGCTCGGTGCGTGTGCCCTCGTGTGCCTCGTCAATGATGAGACAGTCCCAATGGGCATTGAAGATGTCATCATTCTTGTCAAACTTTCCTCCCACTTCTTTTGATCCTCGCAAGTCTTGCATCGATGCAAAATAGATATAGTGCCATGCGGGGTTGCGTTGGGCATCGGCTTCCAGTTCTTGAAATGTAAACCCATTATTTTTAGAACCGTAGCGAAACACTTTGCCTCCCTCAAGGAAAATCTTGTTAAAGTCATCAAACCATCCTGCATCAACCACTGGACGATGAGTAAATATCAATGTGCGGTGAAACTTACATTCCTTTACTACCTGTAGAGAGGACAATGTTTTGCCAAATCGCATTTTGGCATTCCACAACATGTGTGCTCCATCGTGAGCAAATTTCTTTACTGTTTTGCTAATAGCTTCTTTTTGCTCGGGGCGAAATTTGATGGGGTTCTTGTCGTGAGTTATTTGTGCTCCGTTTAGGGCACTGTGTCCGGCCTTTACCGCCTTGATCGCTTCAAGCACTGTGTTAAGGTCACATTCAAACCACTCGGTACCTTGCTTGTCGGTGGCAAAGCTGTGACGCTTCACGCCAGAGCGACGCAACACGTCGTGTACTTCCTTGTCATTGAATGACTTCAGTACCCCTCCGTGGATATAGAAGGTTAGCTCGGTGTGTAGCAGGTCGTAGGCTATGCCTGCCGTCTGTGTGTACTGGTTGATGCGACGCTTGGCTGCCTGGTTTAGTTCCTTGCAGTTGGGCTGGGCATCAAGCGACGGCATCTCGTTTAGTGTTGCCTCGCCTATCTTGACACAGTGCTCATGAGCCTTGTCATTAATGCGGAACACATAGATTAGTTTGGACTTTAGTGATGACTCATATCTCATAGTATTACATTATTTTATTAGTGTAACAAATGGTATTTTCTGTTTCTCTCGCGGTTTTCGCCAGTCGCGTATTATGCAGCGAGTGCCTATGTGCCCCTTGTGTGCACCATTCTTGCAGGCAGGACATTCTTGTTTCACTGGCTCAGGAGAGAAAAGGTCGCCTGTGCTATAAACCTTGTCGCAAGAGCAGGGGACAACCATCTTTAGTCCATCCATCTGCCACACATTCCATGCGATGATATAGGCAATATATTTGATCGATTTAGGCTGTGGCATCTTGCCAAATTTAGCAACATAATACTCAATAAAAGTGCACAACAATGCCTCGCGAGCCAGTAGCAGATTGTCGCCTTGCCATTCATAGGCATAGATGTTCTTGTAGGCTTCCTGTGCCATTTCGAGCCACAACCCGCTGTCATCCGCATTCTCGCTGATGATGCGCAACTTGCGGTCAAGGAGTCCTATGCGTTGCTCAATGGGAATGGGGATGCCTGTGGTCGTGTCATAACGGCTTACAAGATATGGTGCCTCGCCACAAGTGATTTCCAGGCGTGTGTCGCGCACATAGTCTCGCCATGTTTTTCCCGCGGGGAACTCAATCTTGCCTGTGGTGGCTTGCCACGATTTGTCTCCCTCGGTATTAAAAACCGAGGCACGGCCAAACCATGCCTCGTCAATGAGGTTGTTCTGCTTGTTGCACACCCATGAGGGAGTAAACACCTCGGCCATCTCCTTGGAGCGGTTGCGCTGGTTGGTCTTTGACTTGAGCACACGAGGCATTATCACGCGATCACGGTCGCCTGTTATGAGTTGGGGCAATATGGGGTCATCAAATGAGTATCCAGCCCCTAATGACTCGTAGTCAGTAGTTGCCCAGAAGATGTTCTTGTGGGTGGTGTGGTCGATGAGCAATTCTTGCAATATGTCGTCGCCCAGCGATAGAATGTCGTTCTCTGAAATGTCTATCCCAAATTGCATTGCGTCACTTTGCCCTCGTTGAAGGCGGGAAGCGATTCCCTTGGTGTTTACATGGCGGCTGGGTTCCTATTGACCGCCTGGGTGCACAAAAAAAGCGTGGAACCATTGAATTGTCGTTCTTCCTGAGCTGTTCCACGAGCTGCACTCAAACGACAAACAATGGCCCACGCTATAGGATATAATATACCCATACGACATATATGGGCACAGTATATGCACCAAGCGTGAGCGCTATTGTCGATTGTCCTTGAGTGCTGAATTTTGTGGAACTTTCAGGAAAGGACAATATCTTATAACGCTTTCGTTATCTATAATTTAACTCATTGGGAGTGTGCCACCTCCGTGACACTGCGGCACCCGTGTCCTGGCATGCCGTCCCAATGATTTTCCAAAGGTAAGAATTATTTTTCAAACTTCTTGCAACTGCACCTATTTTTTTTCATCACTAGTTTTGGCTTTATTAAGTTCTCGCAGTTTCTCCCGCGAGCCCCTGCTCCTCGTTCCTGCCACCCTGGTCTTCCGCCAGCAAGCCCCCGTGCCAGCAGCGTCAGCTGCTGGTCCTGCTCCCGTTCTTGCTGCTGGTCCCGTTCTCGGTCCCGTTCTCGCGGTTTCTCCCGCGAGCATCATCGGGGTCTTCCGTCACTTGCTTGGTTGATGGGGTGGTTTGGGGTGATGTGCTTTATTTTTGCAGGAAAATGGGGCTATCACGAAACATCCTGCTTTTTCATGCTAGCAGTCACTTCCGTTTTGGACCAAAAAACGCCCTGAAATTGGTCCAGCGCCCGCAGAAAAGTGATCAAAGTGATAAATGTGATAAACGTGATAATGCTGATAACTGCGATAAAAGTGATAAATCTCAAAAAAAATGCACTTCCTTCGCACGTGAACCAAGCAACTCAGTTTAGCAGGGTCAGCGGCCTGTGGTGTAGGCATCGTGGAGCAGGGCTGCGCAGCGGGATGTGGTGAGGTGGGCTGCCCAGTCATAGTAGGCACGCGGGTCGGTGCTGTATGGGTGATGACTGTAGTCGTGCACGCGCTGGGCTCCGAAGTGGGTGTGAAGCACGGCGAGGTCGCAGGGGTGAAGCTGCTGGCGGTTGAAGCGCGGAGGCACTATCACGCGGTAGTCGGTGCCGCCGTCGAGCATAATGGCTGCAATCTGCTCGATGATGCGTTCGCGCTCGGGGGTAATGCCTGGACACTCGGGTGACGGAGGCGGGCAGTAGTAGTTGGATTGCAGTCTTTTAGTGCTGAAATAGGCATCGGGGTCGGCAGCGATGAGGCTATCCAGACTGGTGAAGATGTTCTCGTTGGTCGAGTCGGTGTGGGTTTCTAGCATTGCTGTGGCCATGCGTTTCTTGAGCATCGTGCTGCGGAACCGTGAGGGTGCAATGCTGTAGCCTATAAAGGTGGGGTTCTTATAGACCTCAAAGAATGCAAGCTGGAACTGCACCCAGTTGACATCGGGGGTGGTGCTGCTGGGACGCACAAAGAGGAAGTTGGTGTCGTTGGGGTCGCGGTGCAGCATTGCTTCCTCGATGATGATGAGGGCGTTGCTCACCTTGATGCCATGGTCGTGCAGGTAGCGCAGCTTGTCGAGCATGCCTTGCAGTGTTTCCTCGCTGGCATCGAGGTGGAAGATGCTGGCGCCGGCGGGGAGATGCTCGCTCCAGTCGCGTGCGCTGTAGGCTTGCGACATGGAGGAACCCAGGATAAACGAGTCGTATGTGCGTCCGGCCTTGAGATTGCGCTCCAGGCATTTGATTGACGCAAACCCCGCATTGTGGCCCAGGGCGACGGTGTCGCCGGGAGCGGATGGCTCGTCATAGCGGTAGATCACCTTGAATGGGTCGAGCACAGCGTAGGTGCCGATGAAGATTATCACCGGGAGCAGTGCCAGCAGGCTACGCAATATGAAGCGACGTAGGGTCATTTTTTAACGATAACGATGAACGATAACGATGACTTATTATATTAATTAAACTCTCAACTCTCAACTCTCAACTCTCAACTCTCAACTAAAACTGGAAATAGATGTAACTCACTTGCTGGCCAGTGCTGTAATAGGCTATGAGTGCGAGAAGTGTCCAGTATATTGCCCATCGTGCCCAGGTGGGCAAGGGGAGGTGTTGCAAGGGGAACTCGTGGCGTCGGCCCATCCAGTCGGCAACGGCGAGCGGCAGCATGTAGGCAAGTGCGGTAATGCCTAGGGGCAGGGTGGTCCAGCTGCCGTGAACGAGTGCATGGCACATCTCTCCCACGTGAGTGAGACTGTGAGCGCGGAAGATGAGCAGTGTGAGGCCAAAAAGGGCAAACTGCAAGAAGCACCGCGGCAGGTCGCGCCAGGATGCTATGCCTTCGTGCTTGGGACGCGTAATGAATACCCGCGGCAGCATGAGCAGTCCGCACACTGTGCCCCACAGCACATATGTCCACGCTGCGCCATGCCACAGTCCTGACAGGATGAACACGACCATCACGTTGAGTGACGTGCGCCAGCGGGAGCAACGGCTGCCGCCCAAAGGATAGAAAACATAAGTGCGCAGCCATGTCATGAGGGTGACGTGCCAGCGGGTCCAGAACTCGTTCCACGAGCGTGACTGGAATGGGTATTTGAAGTTGGCGCTGAGCTTGATGTTGAGCAGCCTTGCCGAACCGATGGCGATGTCGCTGTAACCGCTGAAGTCGGCATAAATCTGCATGGCAAAGATGAACGCTGCCATGACTATCGTGGTGGCACTCTCCTGGGCGGGGTTGTAGAGCATGGTGTCGAGGTAACCGCCCAGCGAGTCGGCTATGACTATCTTTTTAGTGAGTCCCCACAGTATCTGGCGCATGCCGGTGACTGCTGTGGCATAGTCAAACTGCTTGGGCTTGAGGAACTGGGGCAACAGGTCGCGGGCTCGCTCTATGGGGCCTGCCACAAGTTGCGGGAAGAAGGCTATATATACCATGAATGCGGTGAGGTCGCGCGTGGGCTTGATGTCCTTGCGCAGCACGTCCACCGTGTAGCTGATTGCCTGGAAGGTGTAGAAAGAGATGCCCACGGGCAGGATGATGTTCAGCGTGGGCCAGTCGGGCGTCATGCCTAGCGACGATAGCAGTGACGTCGCCGCGTCGTTGAAGAAGTTGAAGTACTTGAACGCAAACAGTATGCCCAGGTTGAACACTATGCTCATCGCAGCCCATGCCTTGCGGTGAGAACTGCTGTCGATGGCCAGACCCGTAGCCCATGTGGTGAGCGATGTGGCGATGATGAGTCCCAGGAAACGCCAGTCCCACCAGCCATAGAAGGTGTAGCTGGCGGCAAGCAGCAGGGCGTTCTGCCACTTCAGACGCTTGGCAAGTGCCCAGTAGAGGGTGAACACCAGCGGCAGGAAGATGGCGTAGATATAGGAGTCAAATTGCATAGGGTCGTGGCTGCTTGTTAAGGAGGGTTACAGGGAGTTGATGATTGCTGCTATGGCACGTGCATCGTCCTCTGTGACGGGATGTGCGATGGGCAGGCTCACCACTTCGCCGGCAAGCTGCTCGGTGACGGGAAGCGGGCCATGCTCAAGCCCGGCGTAGCAGGGCTGGCAGTGGGGCGGGGTAGCATAGTGAATATCGGTGCCTACGCCCAGCTGCTCCAAGCGGGCGCGGAAGTCGTCGCGGCCTGTGACTACCCGTATCACGTACTGGTGCCACACCTGCTTCATGCCCTCGAACCGTGCGGGGGTGATGACTCCTGCATGGGTGATGGCTTCGTTATAGGCCTGCGCGATGGCGTCACGGCGGGCGTTCTCCTCGTTGAGGTGACGCAGCTTCACACGCAGCATGGCGGCCTGTATCTCATCGATGCGGCAGTTGAAACCGCAGTAGATGTTGTGGTAGCGACGGTCGCTGCCGTAGGAAGCAAGCGCTCGCACGGTGCGCGCCAGATCGTCGTCGCAGGTGGTCACTGCTCCGGCATCGCCCAGTGCCCCAAGGTTCTTGGTGGGATAAAAGCTGATGCCTGCTGCGTGACCCAGGGTGCCTGTGGTGCGGGTGCCGTTGAGTCCGTCCACACTGGCTTGCGCACCTATGGCCTGGGCATTGTCCTCGATCACGAGCAGGTTGTGTTGTGTGGCGAGATCCTTGAGTTTCTCGTCCCAGCAGGGGGTGCCGTAGAGGTGGACGGGCATGATGGCCTTAACTTCGGGTGTGATGAGCCGCTCCACGCAGTTGCTGTCCAGGTTCATGGTCACGGGGTCAGGGTCGCACAGCACTGGCACAAGCCCGTTGTCGCTGATGGCGAGCACCGATGCCACAAATGTGTTGCCCGGCACGATGACCTTGTCGCCGCGGTTGAGACGGCCCAGCTCGATGTAGGCACGCAGAATCAGGCGCAGCGCGTCCAGGCCGTTGCTCACGGCGATGCAGTGGCGCGCCTGGCACAGCGATGCGATTTCTTGCTCAAGCAGCTCGGTGTGCTTGCCGTGGAGATACCAGCCAGAGTCGATGACGCTCACTGCGGCTTGCTTGAGTTCGTCCTCGTAGGGAGAATTGGCCTGCTTGAGGCTGAGAAAAGGATATTTCATGCTTGTCGTTTGTCTTGAGTGAGTGAAAGGAAGTCGCTGTACTCGCGCGTGTAGTCGCTCTCGTCGTAGTGCTCGCTGGCAAGGACCATGCACACGGCTCCCGAGGTGAAGTTATTGAGCACACGCCATATGCCGGGCGTTATGAGCAGGCCCTGATAGGGACGGTTGAGAGTGACTGTGCGCTGCTTGACGCCATCATCGATAACGACGTCGAAGCTACCGCTGATGGCCACGATGAGCTGATAGAGAGCACGGTGCGCATGCCCGCCACGCTCCTCGCCGCCAGGAATGTCGTAGGTGTAGTAAGTGCGGCGTATCTTGAACGGGATGGGGTCATTGTCCTCCACCACGGTGAGGTTGCCGTTGGCATGGTGATGCCGCGACAGCTCAATGATGCAGCAGTTATCAACGCTCGATGTCAAGTAAGGATTAACTTCCATTGTAGTTTCAATTGTTTCCAAACCACAAAGATACAACAATTTGACGAAAAACGAAAAACGAAGAACGAAAAACGAAGCATTGACAGCTTTTTCCTAGTCAATTTTGAAAGCGAGGCAATATTTACAATGTTTACAAGATTTCGATGGCGATGTTGGCGCAGGCTTCGGCATCGGCGAGGGCGTGGTGATGGTTTGTCATGGGGTGACCACACATGGCGGCAACGGTGTGAAGTTGATGGTTGGGGGCGTGAGGAAACGCATGCTTCGCAGCACGCAGGGTATCAAGGAATGTGTAGTCGGGGTAGTCCATCTGGTAGGTGCGGAACACCGCTTTGAGACAGCTCTCGTCAAAACGTGCATTGTGTGCAACCAGCGGCAGTCCCTCAATGAGCGGCTCAACCTGTGCCCACACATGGGGGAATAGGGGCGCGCAATCGGTGTCGCAGCATGTGAGTCCATGGACTCTGGTGCAGAAGAAACTATAGTAGTTGGGCTCGGGTTGTATGAGCGAATAGTAGCTGTCGATGATAACTCCGCCGCGCACAATGACTATGCCCACCGAGCATACGCTCGATCGGCAGTTATTAGCAGTCTCAAAGTCGATTGCAGCAAAGTCTTGCATGATTATCCCCTCTAATCCTTAATCCTTAATCCTTAATCTTTAATCTTTAATCTTTAATCTCTTATACTCCTCAAAGTCCTCGATGTAGTCCTCTGGGTCATACAATTCACTAGAAAGGACATATACCACCGCGTTTGACGAGAAATTCTCGATGCGTCGCCATGTCATGGGCGGCACATACAGGCCGTAGTAGGCACGGTCCATGTGAAACAGCTGCTCGCCGTTACCGTCATCGAGTATGACATCAAAACTGCCCGAGAGGGCGATGATGAACTCGTGCTGTGTGCGGAATGCGTGTCCGTAGCGCTGCATGCCGCTGGGCACGTCGTAGATCCAGTAGGCGCGCTTGATGTCAAACGGCACATGCTGCTCGCTCTCCACGATGGATAGGTTTCCGCGCGGGTCGGTAATCTTGGGTAACTGTATGATGTGCGGTTTGTTAGATTCCATTCTCGGCGAGGCGTAAGAGGTATTGTCCGTAGTGGTTCTTTATCATTGGCTCGGCCAGTTCTTTGAGTTGCTGCGCAGTGATCCATCCCTTGCGGAAGGAGATTTCTTCAAGTGCTGCAACCTGCACGCCCTGCATGGTCTCGATGGTCTGGATGAAGTTAGAGGCGTCGAGCATAGAGTCGGCAGTGCCGGTGTCGAGCCAGGCAAATCCGCGGCCTAGGGTCTGCACGCGCACGCGGTCTTGGGCAAGGAATTCCTGGTTGACGGTGGTGATCTCGAGTTCGCCACGGGCCGAGGGCTTGATGGTGTGGGCTATTTTGACCACGTCGTTAGGGTAGAAGTAAAGTCCTGTCACAGCATAGTTTGACTTGGGTGCGGCGGGTTTCTCTTCGATGCTTGTGGCACGTCCCTGGTCGTCAAATGCCACCACGCCGAATCGCTCGGGATCCTTGACCTTGTAGGCAAAGAGGGTAGCACAATCCTGCTCATCGGTCATTCTCACTGCATCCATGAGCATGCCGGTGAAACGCTGGCCATAGAATATATTGTCGCCCAGCACGAGACACACGCTGTCGTCGCCTATGAAGTCTTTGCCTATGATGAACGCCTGTGCAAGGCCTTCGGGACGCGGTTGCTCGGCGTAAGAGAACTTGACGCCTAGGTCCTCGCCAGTGCCCAGCAGTCGCTCAAACTGCGGCAGGTCGTGCGGCGTGGAGATAATGAGAATCTCGCGTATTCCCGCAAGCATAAGCACCGAGATGGGGTAGAAGACCATCGGTTTGTCATAGATGGGAATCAACTGCTTGCTCACGCCTTTGGTGCTGGGGTAGAGGCGCGTGCCTGAACCGCCTGCGAGTACTATACCTTTCATGTCGTTGTCAAATTTTTTTACAAAGATAATATTTTTTTATTAAACACAACTAGAAATTCTAAAAAAGTAATGGCACTAGAGTTTTAGCCCTGATGCCATCTATTCGCGTTGTCGTGCTTAACAAGTTATTTAGCTCTCTTTTTAGCTACTACTCACGCACTGCTTTTTCTTTTTTTCTGCTTACTTTGCAGTCTTTCTTCTCGACCTTGCACTCTTGCTTTGCGCATTTCAATTCAGCCTTGCACTGCTTCTTGTCGGCCTTGCACTGCTTCTTGTCGGCTTTGCATTCGGCTTTGCCGCATTGTTGGTCGGCTTTGCACTGTTTCTTGTCGGCCTTGCATTCGGCTTTGCCACATTCCTGCTTTTGGCAGTGCTGTGCTTTCTTGTCACATTGTTCTACACATGCATGTGCTTTCTTCTCGCAATGTTGCTTGTTTTGTGCCACAGCGAAGCATACGCAAGCATACATCGCAAGTACACAAAGTGTGATAGCTTTCTTCATAATAATATTGTCTTTAAATTATTAATCAATGTTGTTTTGCGGTGCAAAGTTAATGTCTTTAATTGACAAGTCAAAATTAATTAGTAATTTTTAGGATAAAATATCATTGGTTTCCAGTAAAACTAACTACATACCAATGGAACTCCCCGCGCGGATTTCACTAATTTGTTTATTGAAAACATATTTACAATGAGAGGCTGAAAGTGGATCAGCGGATTTTTCCGGTTGGTGGGGCAAAAAATAGATATGGAGAATAAGTGAAACATCCCTTTGGGGATGTGATATTGTAGGCAGCCATGCTGGCGTGCCATGGGTACGCCGAAATGGCTGTAAAAAGTAGATAATAATTGCCCGTGCCTTTAGGTACGGAATAATGAATCAGCAAACAACTTGCTACCACAGCATGTGATATTATTTTAATCACCTTTTTATCCCATACCTAAAGGCATGTTTTTTCCTTGGAAAAAGCAAAGTTAAATGGGAAAGTGCGACCCCTTCGAGGTCGGATGGGGTGTGTTACTTTACCCGACGGTCTACGACCATCGGTTACGATGCAATGTGACGACTTTGTCGTCAATTAACCGCTGATCCACTATACTCCACCAACCAGGAAAATCCGCTGATCCCTGATAGTTGACATGCACAAAACTTGCTTTGGTCACATTATAATATAAAAAAAACAGGGTTGCACGGGCAACCCTGTTTTTTTATGGTGTAATCTTGTAGATTAATCTACGTTGAGGTTTACACGCTTCAGGTCGGTAGCAACAAGACCCTTGCTTGCGTTCTCGAGGAACTGGGCAACGGTTTCCTTGTTTTCGCTAGCCTCGTAAACCTGCTCCATGAGCACGTTCTCCTGGAAGAACTTGCCAAGGCGACCTTGTGCGATGTTCTGAATCATCTGCTCGGGCATGTTAGCTTCCTTAGCAGCAGCTGTTTCAGCCATGAGCTTCTTAGCCTCTTCAACCTGCTCCTCGGTCATGTAACCCTTCATAACAGCCTCTTTCTGGTGCTCTTCGGTTGCGCAGTAGTAAGCGTTGAAGCCAGCCTTCTTGAGAGCGTTCTCAACAGCCTTCTTCACCATTTCGGCCTTAGTCTTATCTACAGCCATGCGGAGCTCCTCGTCGATAGTCTCCTGAGAAACCTGGTCGCGAGTAGCCTTGAGGGGCTTCATTGAAGCAACCTGCATAGCGATAGCCTTAGCAACCTCAGCGTCAACGCCTTCCTGGTTGAAAGCTACAGCAGCTGCGAGCATGCCGTTGAAGTGGTTGTAAACTACAGTTGAGGGAGCCTCAAGGCACTCATAAGCGCCAAGTTCCATCTTCTCACCTGTGATACCGCTGAGTGCAGTGATAGCCTCGGGAACAACCTTACCGTCAACAACGAGAGCGTTAACCTCGTCAACGTTCTTAGCCTTAGCTGCGAGAGCAGCCTCGAGGATAGCCTTAGCAAGAGCAACGAACTTCTCGTTTTTAGCAACGAAGTCGGTTTCGCACTTGAGAGCAACGATAGCTGCGAAGTTACCTACAGACTTACCTACGGCGATACCTTGAGCAGCGTCACGGTCTTCACGCTTAGCGGCGATAGCCTGACCGCGCTTGCGGATGAGCTCCATAGCCTTTGTGATGTCGTTGTCGCTCTCGATGAGTGCTTTCTTGCAATCGCTGAGACCTGCACCTGTCATGTCGCGCAGTTTCTTGATATCATTGATAGTTACTGCCATTGTAGTAGTATTGTTTTTTTTGAGTTTTTGTTGTTTTTATTATTATCAATGCCCAACCAAGTGTGATTGGGCATTGATTAAGTTATCTAAGTTTGAATTACTCAGCTGCGGGAGCTTCGTTAGCCTCTTCTGCCTTGGGCTCAGCCTTGCGGCGGATGCGCTGGCGGCGGGGCTTCTCTTCAGCAACAGCCTCTTCCTCGTCCTTGTTGTCGATCTTCTCAACCTTGCGCTCGTTGATGCCCTCGTTGATGGCCTCACAAACGGTAGCGAGAATGATGTCGATAGACTTAGAAGCGTCGTCGTTAGCGGGAATTGCGAAATCTACGACGTTGGGATCGCTGTTAGTATCAACGATACCGAATACGGGGATACCCAGACGGTTAGCCTCAGCTACTGCGATGTGCTCCTTCATTACGTCGATAACGAAGATTGCGCTGGGGAGGCGGTTAAGGTCGGCGATAGAACCGAGGTTCTTCTCGAGCTTAGCGCGCTGGCGGCTGATCTGGAGTTTCTCACGCTTTGACATGTTGTCGAGAGTACCATCCTTTGCCATCTTGTCGATAGCAGCCATTTTCTTAACAGCCTTGCGGATAGTTGCGAAGTTGGTGAGCATACCACCGGGCCAACGCTCAATCACAAACGGCATGCCAACCGAGTTAGCGCGGTCAGCAACTACTTGCTTAGCCTGCTTCTTTGTAGCAACGAAGAGCACCTTCTTACCGCTCTTAGCGATTTCCTTGAGTGCGTTAGCAGCTACTTCAAGCTTAGCTTGTGTTTTATATAAGTCGATGATGTGGATACCATTGCGCTCCATGAAGATATAGGGAGCCATTGCGGGGTTCCATTTGCGTTTGAGGTGACCGAAGTGGCAGGTAGCCTCGAGTAATTGTTCAAAACTAGGTGTTTGCATTTTAATTTTTTGTTTGTTTACATTCAACTTAAATCAATCGCCGCGGTAGCCACCGCAGTTCCCAGTGTGAGTCCGGGCGATTTGGATACTAAACTCTATTTATGCCACATTGTTTAAGCGTTGTGGCTTGTAGAGCAAGTGTGAAGTCGAAGATTTGTAATATAATAATGTATATACAAAAAGTCGATTAACGCTTGCTGAACTGGAATCTCTTGCGAGCCTTGGGCTGACCGGGTTTCTTGCGCTCTACGGCACGAGGGTCGCGAGTCATGAAGCCTTCCTTGCGGAGTGCGCTCTTGTCCTCGGGGTTGATCTTCACGAGTGCGCGAGCGATAGCAAGGCGAAGTGCCTCGGCCTGTCCTTTGTAACCACCACCCTTAAGGTTAACGGTGATGTCATACTTTTCAACTGCCTCCAGAGTGTTGAGCGGCTGCTTAACGATGAATTGGAGGATGGGGTTGGGGAAGTACTCGGTGAGTGAACGCTTGTTGACTTTGATCTCGCCGTTGCCTTCGTTTACATAAACGCGAGCGATAGCTGCTTTACGGCGACCTACTGCATTAATTCTTTCCATTCTTCCTTAATTATTTCAGTTTGTTGATGTCAATTGCTTTGGGGTTCTGTGCCTCGTGGGGGTGAGCATCACCATTGTAGATGTGCACGTTCTTGAGAAGCTTAGCACCAAGTTTGTTCTTGGGGAGCATACCCTTGATTACCTGGAGGTAGAGGGGGTGCATGCCGGGCTTAACACCCTTGCTGAAAGACTTCTGAAGAAGAATCTGAGGGTTAGAGAAACGCTGTCCACCGGGATAGCCAGTGTAGCGTACATACTGACGGTCGGTCCACTTTTTGCCAGTGAGAACGCACTTTTCAGCATTGATGATGATTACATTGTCACCGCAGTCCACGTGGGGGGTGAAGTTGGGTTTGTACTTGCCGCGAAGGATTTTAGCAACCTTAGCGCAAAGGCGACCCAGAACCTGATCGGTAGCATCAACAACTACCCATTCTTTTTGTACTGTTTCGGCGTTTGCCGAGATGGTTTTGTAACTTAAAGTATCCACTTTTAAATTCCTGATTAATAATTAACTAAAGTGACTTGCTGACACACAAATAAGCACGGCCAAATGCTCGCTTGTGCCGTTAAGTCGATGTTGTTTTGGATATAATCGGTTTGCAAAAGTACTAAAAATCTTTGAATTAGGAAAGTGTGTTGAGTCGTAAATTAGCGTTAGATATAAAGTTTAACAATCTTTAACTGTTTCTAGGTAAAGAGGTAACTATTCGGCAATAGAACTCCCCGCGCGGATCTCTACGTTTTCACTGATTTTTCATTGAAAATCTATTAATAATGAGAGGCTGAAAGCCGATACGCACATTGCTTTGCAGTATAGTGTATCGTTATCCCTGCCTTCGCTTGCGCTCAGTTAGGACAGGTTATGTGCAGAACCTGTCCTGCGTGTCGGCTTCCAGCCTCTCATAATCCCACACTATTTCTTTCTTTGTCCCAAATATACCTTGATTTTGGGGGTGGTTAGTCGTTGTCTTGTGAATTGTCGGTGATGATGAGTCGGGCGTTGAGGTCGATGGTTTTGAGTATAGTTGCCATGTGTTCCTCGGGCACTGCTATGCATCCGGCAGTTGAATTCTTGTCGCCTGTGCAGTGGAAGAATAGCGCCGATCCTTTTCCCACAATTCGTTCTTTATTGTAGTCAAAGAAGAAACCGTAGTTGTAGTCGGGCTCATACTTGATCATGTGCTCGCCGCGGCACTTGTGTGGCACGTGCTTGACATTGATTATCTTGTTATAAGCCACACGGTCGGCACAGCAGTAGGTGTCGTCGTCCACATCAACATAGGGTAGTTTTGTGCCGGGGTTTGGTTTGATGCCGAATGCGGTGATCATGCCGTAGTCGCCTAGCGGAGTGCGTCTGTCGCCTTCCTTGACCTTGCCCACGCCGTTGCTGCCAACGAATGCTGTGCACGACAGCACCTCGTCCCACGAGGCGTTGCCGCCATCGGAGTTTTTGACATACATTGACACTTGGGCATCGGTGCCTCCGGTGTATCTAACTGAAACTATGTGTCGCACGCTGTCAATAGCGTTGTATTTGACCAGCGGATCGTAATCGATAGTTGTTTGTGCTGATGCCGCTATCGCAAGTGCTGACAGCGCGAGAGATAATAAATGTTTCATAATTACAAGGTGTTTTTAGTCACGGCGTCTCATGAGAATCATGACGTAATACGAGAGGGTTGCAAGAGAGCTGATAGCGGCCACGACATAGGTATAGGCAGCTGCTCGCAGTGCATCTTGTGCCATTGCATGGGTGTAACTATCGGTGACACCTGCCGTGTTGAGCCACTTGATGGCACGGCGGCTGGCGTCGATTTCGACAGGCAGGGTGACTAGGCTGAACAGCGTGGTGAGCGCAAACAGGGCAATACCTGCCATGAGCAGCTGGGGGAATGACTCGACGGCGAAGATGCCGGCAAGCAGAACCCATGAAACCCATTTAGATGCGAATGATACCACGGGCACGAGTTTGGAACGTAACACGAGCATGCTGTAGCCGGTGTGGTGTTGCACGGCGTGACCGCACTCGTGGGCGGCAACAGCAGCCGCGGCAACGCTGTCAGACCCATAGACTACATCGCTGAGGTTCACGGTCATGTTGGCGGGGTTGAAATGGTCAGTGAGTTGGCCGGGAGTACTGGAAATACTCACGTTGTTGATGCCATTGTCTCTGAGCATTTGTGCCGCAATGTCGCGTCCGCGCATGGATGAGCCAATGGGGACATGAGAGTATTTTCTGAACTTGTTGGTCAAGTTGTGCTGTACCAACCAACTGATGATTGAGATGCCTATAAAAAGAATGAAATACATAATACTGTTGTTTTTTTATAATAAACAGCAACTATTGTGCCAACTTATGAGTGTTTCTTGGAAAGGAATATCATGCGTCGCGTGAGCGAGTTGCTGTCGTAGTCGCCAGCCGTTTGTCCGGCAAGTGACTCGTCGCATATCATGTGGCGTGAGTCCATTGCCATGACTCCGAACGAGAAAGATGCAGTTTTGCTCCTGAGCGTCACAGTGCGGGCGTTGACGGAATAGTTGTAGTCATATTGCTTGCCGTCAACCAAGTCGATAGCGATAGCGGTTCCGTCGGCATGGTAGGTGTAGCGGAATCGCGAGAAATAGCGGTCCTCGCCTTTGTGCCCTATCTTGTAGTCGTCGTAGAAAAACGAGTAGCTGAATTCCCAGTCGCACGCGAGGAGCGCTTCTCGCAGTTGCTCGCTGGAGAAGTCGGTGGGGATGGTGTCATACCGTCCGTCCTCGATGAACACTACGCCTGGTTTGTCGTTGATGGGGCGCTTGGGCTTGATGTCGTCGCCGCACGACAGGAATGCCATAGCCACAACGGGCAATAGCAATAATAATGTCATGATTTTTTTCATCACTCTGGATAGTTAAGATTAGCAGGAGTAAGGACGTTAAGGACCTCAATCAGATACTTGCGTGCTTCCCACTTGGCCATGGGAAGGTTGTTGAGAGTGTAATTGCCGCAGTCATGTGCGTTGGCACCGGGAATCTCTCCGTCAAACCCTACGATAAACTCGAATGTCTCTTTTATTAGCGGAGCGATGTCGGCCGAGGTGAGGTCTCCTTTCACCAGCAGGTAGTTGCCTGTGCAGCAACCCATGGGTCCCCAGTAGATAATGCGATCTTTCCACTCGGGGTGATTACGCAAAAATGTTGCCGCAAGGTGCTCAATGGTGTGTAGCGCTCCCTGGCTCACAGCCGGCTCGCGGTTGGGTTCCTTCATGCGGATGTCAAAAGTTGTAATCACCTCGCTGCCTTGCAAGAAGTCCTTGCGAGACACATAGATGCCACGTAGGAGGCGGGTGTGGTCAATAGTAAAACTAGCTATTTTTTCCATATCTAATATATGTGTAGATGTTAAACTGTGAGAAGCAGCTGGTGCAGCATCTCGAAGGTTTGCTGCGGTGCAGCTTCCCAGAAGTCGTGATATTGCTTAATGTTGTTGTGGCTGGCACCCGGAGAGTCGCTGATGACGCGCATGCTCAAGAACGGCACTTTCCTGATGTGGCACACCTGTGCTATTGCGCCGCTTTCCATATCTACTGCCAGCGTGTCGGGGAAATTTTGCTTGATTTTTTCGATTTCTTCCATCTTGTCGATGAAGCGGTCGCCCGAGGTGATGAGGCCCACCTTGACGTTGTCGCGCTGCTCGATGCCGTTAAGGAGGAAAGGAGCACTCTCGTAGAAAAGAGGCAGTCCCTGCACGAGCCCTATGGCGCACTCTGGGCCGCACCACACGTCGTTGTAGGCAACGCGTGCACCCACAACCACGTCCATGACATTGACACTCTTGTCGGCTCCGCCTGCCACGCCGCTATTGATGATGGCATCAGGTGAAAAGTTGTTGATTAGTGTGACTGTGCCTATGGCGGCGTTGACCTTGCCTATGCCGCATTGCATTACTATCACGTCGTGCCGACCCACTGTGCCCACATGAAATGTCATGCCGTCGATTATTTTTTCTGTGCCGTTTTCCAGCATGGGCTTGAGCAGTTCAAGCTCTTTGCTCATAGCCACGATGATACCTATTTTCATACTATTTTAGTTATTAGTGTTCATAAAACTTAAAGCTGGCCTATCATTATGAGCAAGACTGGGATGGGAATTGCCCCTGAATAGGTTGCTATGATGTCACTGGTGTAGGTGTTCCGCCCGTCATAAACGTGTTGGTTCTTCACCGTTACCACTATGTTGCTCGTGTATGTGTTGCGTCCCTGATATACTTTCTCTCCGTCCCATGTGTAAAGAGACTTGCTAGAATAGGTGCAGTTACCTTGATAGATGTACCGCCCGTCCCAAGTATAAAGGATGTCGCTAGTGTATGTTGTCCTCCCGCTATATATGTGACGGCCATCCCATGTGTAGAGGATATCGCTTGTATAGGTGCTGTTGCCTCGGTAAACATGCTTGCCGTCCCAAGTATAAAGGATGTTGCTGGTGTAAGTGTTGTTGCCCCGGTACAACTTGGCATTGTCGGCTAGGGCTACAAGGCTTGCTAACATCACAAAAAGGAGTAGTATGCTGCGTTTCATATCACAAGTTTATATACATTATTATTTAGATTATGGAAATCAGAGCAACCATAACCCAAGAAATTTATTTGCAAAAATACAACAATTCAAGCAAATTATATTAAGGTAGAGTATTATTTTTTGCATAATTGTCGCTTTTTGACTAATTTTGCAAGGAGTAATGCACTGCTGTGTAGCACGGGAGTGCTGTTACATGTTTAAAAAGTATTCAAATAAACTATATGAAGAATATTGTAATCACTGGCGGAGCAGGCTTTATCGGGAGCCATGTTGTGCGTCTGTTTGTAAATAAATATCCGGAGTATAATATCATCAACCTGGACAAACTCACCTATGCGGGCAACCTCGCTAACCTCAAGGACATCGAGGGCAAGCCCAACTACAAGTTTGTCAAGATGGATATATGCGACTTTGACGCGTTCTACAAGCTCATGCAGGACGAGCACATCGACGGTATCATCCACCTTGCCGCCGAGAGCCATGTGGACCGCTCAATCAAGGACCCGTTCACCTTTGCCCGCACCAATGTGATGGGCACGTTGTCGCTGCTCCAGGCTGCCAAGCTCTACTGGGAGTCTCTGCCCGAGAAATATGAGGGCACGCGCTTCTACCACATCTCAACCGACGAGGTGTATGGCGCGCTCAAACTGACACACCCCGAGGGCATCGAGCCTCCGTTCACGACCAAGGCATCGAGCACCGAACACCACGAGGCCTATGGCGAGGACTTCTTCCTTGAGACCACGAAGTACAATCCTCACAGCCCATACTCGGCAAGCAAGGCGGGCAGCGACCACTTTGTGCGCGCATTCCACGACACCTACGGCATGCCCACCATCGTGACCAACTGCTCAAACAACTACGGCCCCTATCAGTTCCCTGAGAAGCTGATTCCGCTGTTCATCAACAACATCCGTCACCGCAAGCCGTTGCCCGTCTATGGCAAGGGCGAGAACGTGCGCGACTGGCTCTTTGTTGAGGATCACGCCCGCGCTATCGACCTGATTTTCCACAAGGGCACTATCGCTGAAACCTATAACATAGGTGGCTTCAACGAGTGGAAGAACATCGACATCATCAAGGTTGTCATCAATACAGTTGACCGCCTGCTGGGCCGCAAAGAAGGCGAAGACTTGGACCTCATCACCTTTGTCACCGACCGCGCCGGCCACGACATGCGCTATGCTATCGATTCAACCAAACTGCAACGCGAACTGGGCTGGGAGCCCTCGTTGCAGTTTGAAGAAGGCATCGAGAAGACAGTGCGCTGGTATCTAGACAACCAGGCATGGCTCGACAACATCACCAGCGGCGACTACGAGAAATACTACGACTCAATGTATAAGGATAGGTAACAATGAACAGCAATATAGCATTAATCACCGGAGTAACAGGCCAGGACGGATCTTATCTGGCAGAGTTTCTGCTCGCCAAGGGCTATGAAGTGCATGGCATTATCCGCCGCTCGTCGGTTGATTTCCGTGAACGCATCGCGCATCTTGAGGGCATACCCAACTTCCACCTGCATTATGCCGACATGAGTGACTCAATGTCGCTTGTGAAGCTTGTGGGCATGGTGCAGCCCACCGAGATTTATAACCTTGCGGCACAGAGCCATGTGCAGGTGAGCTTTGACGCGCCAGAGTTTACTGCCGACGTTGATGCTGTGGGCGTGCTTCGCATTCTTGAAGCAGTGCGCACCAACCACCTTGAGAAGACTTGCAAGATATACCAGGCATCGACCTCTGAACTATATGGTAAGGTAGAGGAAGTGCCTCAAAACGAGAAGACTCCTTTCCACCCCTACAGTCCATATGCAGTGGCAAAACTTTATGGTTTCTGGATTGTGAAGGAATATCGCGAGGCCTACGATATGTTCTGTTGTTCAGGCATTTTGTTCAACCACGAGAGCGAGCGCCGTGGCGAGACTTTCGTCACCCGCAAGATCACGCTGGCAGCCGCACGCATTGCACAGGGCAAGCAGGAAAAGCTGTATCTAGGCAATCTCTCGTCGCTGCGCGACTGGGGCTATGCCAAGGACTATGTGGAGTGCATGTGGCTAATATTGCAGAACAATAAACCCGACGACTTTGTCATTGCCACCGGTGTCCAGCACAGTGTGCGCGAGTTCTGCACGCTGGCTTTCCACTATGTGGGCATTGAGTTAGAGTGGAAGGGCGAGGGCGAGAACGAAAAGGGCGTGGATAAGGCAACGGGCAAAGTTCTCGTTGAGGTGAGCCCCGACTTTTACCGTCCCACCGACGTTGTGAATCTGTGGGGCGATCCCGCCAAGGCAAAGAAAGAACTGGGATGGAATCCACAGAGCACTTCGTTTGAACAACTGGTGAAAATCATGGTAGAGCACGACATGACCAAGGTTGCCATTGAAAAGGCTGGTGATGCTGTGCGAGTAAACCTTGCCGAGTATCTTGAAAAAGGCATCGTGAAATAATATGAAACGCTATTGCCAGACGCTGACGTTGAGAGACGATCCAGTTCTCGTTGAGAAGTATATTGATGTACATTCTCATGTGTGGCCTGAAGTTATTGCTGGTCAGCACGAGGTGGGCATTCTCTCAATGGAGATATACGCCAAGGGGACCAATTTGTTCATGATTGTCGATACAGTGGATGACTTTGACTGGGACCGTGACATGGCTCGTTTAGCCACACTCCCGCGGCAAGCCGAATGGGAAGCTTATGTCAGCCAGTTCCAAGGTTGTGACCCAAATGCGACCTCTGCCGAGAAGTGGCAACTCATGACAAAGGTTTTTGATTCAGAACGATAACCGGTAAACTTATGAAGCAGACACTTGAGAAACAATATATATTGCCTTTCATCCTTGTGACAAGCTTGTTCCTGCTGTGGGGGCTGGCTAACAACATGACCGACACCTTGCTTGCTGCGTTCAAGCGCATAATGGACATGAGCGACACGCAGACGTCGCTCATCCAGTTTGCATTTTATGGAAGCTACTTCTGCTTTGCCCTTCCAGCAGCATTGTTTATCCGCAAGAAGAGCTTCAAGGCGGGCATAATCCTGGGTCTTTTGTTATATTCTGCCGGTGCAATACTGTTTTATCCAGCAGCAAAGGTTGCGAGCTATGCCTTTTACCTTGTTGCCATTTACATCATGGCAGGAGGATGCAGTGTGCTTGAGACCACGGCAAACCCCTACATCCTGAGCATGGGGTCGCAAGAGACTGCCACCCGCAGACTGAATATTGCACAGTCTTTCAATCCCATAGGAAGCATTCTGGGCATACTCATGAGCAAATATTTCATCCTGGATAACATAAGCCTTTATAGTGTGAGTGCGACATATGCAACGCTGGGCTGTGTGCTCATCGGCATACTGGTCATCATGCTGTGTGCCAAGATGCCGCTGGGCAAAGACACTGATAAGCAGGACGGCTTAAACGTTACCTTTAAGAGATTGTTCTCTAATAGCTTGTATCGCAATGGGGTAGTGGCTCAATTCTTTTATGTGGGGGCGCAAATAGGCGTGTGGTCGTTCACAATCAGAATCGTGATGCAAGAACTGGGCGTGCTTGAATCAGAAGCAAGTACTATCTATCTCATTACGATAATAGGATTCTGCCTGTCTCGTTTTGTATATACATGGCTAATGAAATGGGTGTCACCGGCCAAGCTTCTTGTGGCAGGAGGTGCGCTCTCTGCACTGATGGCGCTGATAGTTGCCGTCTCATCGGGTACAGGTTGGTTTTTGATTACCGCACTGGTGCTCATCAGCGTGTTCATGAGTTTGATGTTCCCCACAATCTATGGCATTGCCCTTAGCAGCATAGCAAAAAGCAATCATCCCGAAGATAGCAAGATAGGCGCAAGCGGACTCATCATGGCAATCTTGGGAGGCGCTATCTTAACACCTTTGCAAGGCATGGTGTCAGACGTGGCGAGCGTTTACATCAGTTACCTAGTTCCTGTTGTATGCTTTGCGGTGGTAATGCTCTATGCAATCTCGGCCAATAAAAAGAGGAATCAATATGAGTAAGAAGGTTTTTGTAAGTGGTTGCTATGACCTGCTGCACTCTGGGCATGTGGAGTTCTTCAAACAGGCGTCACAGTATGGCGACTTGTATGTGGGCATCGGTTCTGATAAGACTTATTTGGAATATAAGCATCGCAAGCCCATGTTCCCTCAGGAAGAACGACTTTTCATGGTCAAGAGTATCCGCTATGTCAAAGACGCTTACATTAATGAGGGAAGCGGGGTAATCGATTTCTTATCTACGCTTGATTTAGTGCAGCCCGATGTGTTTGTTGTCAATGCCGAAGGAGGTTCTGACGAGAAACGCTCGCTGTGCGCAGCGCGTGGAATAGAATACGTAGAGCTGCAACGCACACCAGCCGAAGGACTGCCGGCAAGAAGTTCCACCTCGCTAAAACAGGCATTGTCGAGCATGGCATCTATGGCAAAAACAGAAGAAAACAGTGACTCGGTCAAGTATCCCTCAGGGCCTATTCCTACCCGTCTCGACCTTGCAGGCACGTGGATCGACCAGCCATACGTGAGCCAGTATCATCCTGGCTGGGCGATAACCATTTCGCTTGAGCCCACGTTTGAAGTGCGTGACCGCTGTGGACTGTCAACATCCACTCGCAAGGTGATTCAAAAGATATGGCCTTACAAACTCCCTAAGATGGACCCCGAAATGCTTGCAAGGCTCGTGTTCTGCTTTGAAAACAACCCCGAAAGGGAAAATGGCCACATCTCAGGAGCACAAGATGCGATAGGTATCTGTATTCCAGGATTGTGCCGTCACTATTACGACAACAACTTCTGGCCTCACAAGGTGGAGTACACCAGCGACGAAATGACCCTGCGTTTCCTGGAACAGCATTTGGTGCTGGTGCCCATGGAGCCAAGAAAGCCTGGTTGCTCGGTCGTTGAAGGGAAAGATATTACCAGAGAAAAAGTTGCCGCTCTCGCTCATGCTGCCGATGCGTGCTGGAAGGCTATTATTGACAAAGACCTTGAGGCATTTGCAATGGCTTATCAGGCAAGTTTCAATGCCCAGATTGCCATGTTCCCCGGTATGGTAACCCCCGAGTACCAAGGTAATGAGGGTCTTGACAACAGCTACATCCAGCTGACCATTGACCGCTACAGCCAGCTGCCCGATGTCCTTGCATGGAAGATGCCCGGAGCTGGTGGCGGGGGATATCTAGCACTTGTGGTGAATGACAGCAGTAAATTTGCTGCCGAGAACGAAAACGTCATTAACTTACACATTAGGAGAGAATAACAAAATACTCGCTATGGCGGCAAGGAGTTCGCCTGGAGTGGAATTTTGAAACGATAAACAGAATGGAAAAAGATAGTAAGATATATGTGGCAGGCCACCGTGGCATGGTGGGAAGCGCAATCGTGCGTGAACTGGAGCGCCAGGGCTACACTAACATCATCACGCGCACGCATAAGGAACTGGACTTGTGCCGCCAAGATGCTGTGGAGAAGTTCTTTGCCGAGGAGAAACCTGAGTATGTGTTCCTCGCAGCAGCCCGGGTGGGTGGCATCGTTGCCAACCAGAGCGCACTTGCCGACTTCATGTATGACAACATGATTCTAGAAATGAACGTGATTCACTCGGCTTGGCAGAACGGGTGCAAGAAACTCGAGTTCCTAGGCAGTTCGTGCATCTATCCGCGCATGGCACCGCAGCCCATGCCCGAGAGTTGCTTGCTCACTGGCGAACTGGAAAAGACCAATGAGGCATACGCCCTTGCTAAGATAAGCGGACTCAAATACTGCGAGTTCCTCAACCGCCAGTATGGCACTGACTATATCAGCGTGATGCCCACCAACCTCTATGGACCCAATGACAACTACCACCCCGAGCACAGTCATGTGCTGCCTGCGCTCATTCGTCGCTTCCATGAGGCAAAAGAGGCCGGGCTCGCCGAGGTGACTTGCTGGGGTGATGGCAGCCCGCTGCGCGAGTTCCTCTATGTAGATGACCTTGCCAACCTGTGCGTGTTCTTGATGAACAACTACAGCGGCAACGAGACCGTGAATGCTGGCACAGGAAAGGAATTGACAATCAAGGCACTCACCGAGCTTGTGGCAAAGGTGATAGGCTATGAGGGTGAGATAAAGTGGGACACAACCCGCCCCAACGGCACTCCACGTAAACTCCTTGACGTGTCAAAGGCTGAAAAAATGGGTTGGCGTTATAAGACTGAACTCGAAGACGGCATCCGCCTCTCTTATGAAGATTTCCTCAATAATCCCATGAGGGCCGAGCGGTGAAAAATGACACACTTTTTGCAAATTATTTGCATATATGAGTGATTATAACTAATTTTGCGAAGTTAAATATTTACTTTTAATTAAATTCAATTCTTTATGAAGAAATCATTACTTTTGGCAGCTACCTTGATGGTAGCAAGTGCATCAGTGCAGGCACAGGAGGTAACACCTCCCGCTAAGGCGCAAATCGAAGTGTATAACGGTTCATCTTACAGCTATGCAACTTACGATGACGAAGAGTGGCAGGCACAGGTTGCTATTGCTGGTAACCAGATGTATATAAAGAACATCTTCCCCAACATGCAGAACACCAAGTGGATTGTGGGTACAATCAGCAATGGTAAGGTTGTCTTTGCTGGTGGTCAGGCAATTGGCGAGCAGGATCAATCTCTAATGGGTGGTAGTGATAAGTACACCGACTGCACATTCTATGGCGTGAATGAAAACTTTGAGGATACTGATGCTACATTCTCATGGAATGAAAGCACCAAGACTCTCAAGTCTCTTGATTATGAGTTAGCTTCATATACCCAATTAGGCGGTGGTTATAATGACATGTTTGACGGCACAAGCGACCCCAGCGCTACATTAACACTGGTTGGCACTGGCGAAATCGTAGATCCCGAACCCACTGCTCCCAAGATTTATCTGCGTGGCGAATTCAATGAGTGGGGTACTACTCACGAGTTTGTTGCAGGTAGCGAAGAAGGTGTTTACACCGTTTCTCTTGATGAACTGAGTGGTGTGTTCAAGATTGCCACCGAGGACTGGAGCACAGTTGACCTGGGCGGTAACGCTGGCGACGCACTGACAGTGGGCACTCCATATTCTCTCGTTGAGAAGGGTGCTAACCTGGTGCTTACCACTACAGTGAAGAATGCTGTTGTGACTTACAATGCTAATGAGAAGACTGTGACTGTAACTGGCGATGTTCCTGGTCTCACTTACTACATGAAGCACGCTTGGGGCACTGGTCTTGACGCTGACTGGTCATGGAAGGAACTCACCGACAATGGCAACGGTAGCTACTCAGTTGTTGCTCTTTATGGTGGCACTGGTGTGAACGTTAACACTGTTGCTAGCGATGCAGGTGCTACGTGGTTCCCCGAGCCCAATGTTGTTGATCCCAGCGAGGCTCAATCTACTATCCACTTGAGCGAGGTTAACATTGGCGATGAGTGCACTTTCACTTACTGGAAGGACAACAACTTTGTTGAAATCGTTAAGTCGGTAGCAACTGGTGTTAACGACCTCAACGTGAAGGCAAGCCAGGTTTACAAGGTTGTTGAGAACGGTCAGGTTGTTATCGTTAAGGATAACGCTCGCTACAACGTAGCAGGCCAGATGATCAAGTAAGATTCATCATTATTCGTATTATATTGCCACGGTTCCACACCAGGAGCCGTGGCTTTTTTGTTTCATAGTATTTTTTCGTGAATGTCTTTTTTTTACAAATCTGCGAATTGAATACTGCGTAATTTTGCAGCGTGAAAATTTTATGGTAAAAGATTGTTTAGAAATTTATGAAGAGATTTATTATTACGCTTGGTGCAGTGCTGTTTGCACTGCTAGTATTAGCACAGGAGAATGTGCAGATGACCGATTCGCTCGACATGGAGCTGGACTCGATAATGAAACATTGGGAAATCACACTGGACGAAGTTGTCGTTAAGAGCACTTTGCCCAAGACACAAATCAAGGGCGATGCCCTACGCACCACTGTGGCAGGTAGCGTGCTTGAGAAATCTGGTTCGACTACCGACCTGCTCGCAAAGCTGCCCATGCTCAAGGCGGGCAAAGGTGAAGGGGTAGAGGTGATAGGCCGTGGCGCTGCCGAGGTTTACATCAACGGACGCAAGGTAATGGACATGAACGAGCTCGACCGCTTGCGCTCTGACCAGATTCAGAGCGTTGACATCGTGCAAAACCCCGGTGCACGCTACTCGGCATCGACCAAGGCTGTGGTGCGCATCCAGCTCAAGAAGCAGCAGGGCGAGGGCATCAGCGTGCTGGACAACCTCGATGCTTATTACCAGTATAACGGTACTATTCACAACAACATCGATGTGAACTACCGCACTGGCGGCCTCGACCTCACAGCCTCGCTGTGGACTGGTACATTCGGCGGCAAGTCGCTGCAAGAGAACACACTGCGTTACATGCTCGGCCCCGATGTCTATGCTGGCGTGAGCACACAGGAACAGTTTACCCGCTACAACGGCTATTCGCCCCAGTTGCAGTTCAACTATATGATTAACGAAAATCACTCGTTGGGCGCATTCTACAAGTGGGACGTTGCTACACGCAACCGTTCGCATGGCTTTCTCAACACCGACTCTTATCTCAACGGCGAGAAGGTGGAGCGCAGCGAGAGTAACCTCGACATCAATCGAGACAAGCACATCCACATCGTCAACGGTTATTATAGCGGCAAGGTCAAGAACCTGTCGATTGACTTCAATATGGACCTGCTGTTTAACCGCAACACCGACAACAGCAACACCACCGAGGCTACGACCGACTATGTCAGCGGTGAGATAGCAAATCACATCGTTGACAACCACACCCGCTCTACCAATAACTTGTGTGCATTTAAGCTCGTGCTTGCACATCCTGTGTGGGAAGGTAATTTGAGCTTTGGCGGCGAGTACTCACGCAACCGCCGCACCGACATCTACACCTACGAGAGCTCTGAGGTGTTGCCCGTCAAGGCGAGCGACAACGTCATCACCGAGAACATGGCATCGGCATTTGTTGACTATGGTCGTCGTTTTGGCCGCGTGTTCCTCCAGGCAGGTTTGCGCTATGAGCACCTTGATAACATCTATATGGATTTTGGCGTGAAGGACGAGAGCATGAGCCGTGGTTATGGCGATATATTCCCCACAGCAGTGATCTCGATGCCCGTGGGCAAGACCCAGCTGTCGCTCACTTACCGCAAGGACATCAACCGTCCCAGCTATGACAACCTCACTAACAGCACGATATATATCAACCGCTACACTTATCAGCGCGGTAATCCCTACCTCAAGCCCAACTACATCCACAACCTGGTGCTCAACATGGCTTACCAGTGGCTCAATGTGAGTGCTACCTATGGCCGCGATATCGACTTTATCACCATGCTCACCGAGCCCTTCCCTGGCAGTGAAGACCCCTATGTGAGCCTCTTGCACCCTGCCAACAGCGACCAGGCATTCAACAAGTTCACCCTGTCGGCCTATGCACGCCCGGTCATTTCATTCTGGCATCCTGTGTTCAGTGCCTACGTGAGCTTCCAGGACTACAAGCAGATGGACATGACTGGAAAGACGGTCACCATGAATCGTCCCCTCGTGCAGCTCTCATGGAGCAACGACTTCGTGCTGCCCCGCAATTATCGCTTGTACCTAAACATGTTTGGCAGCACCTGTGGTGACTATAGCAACTTCCGCATTACTAGGGGCAAGTTTACCACCGTGCTGGGAGCACAGCGTGAGTTCTCACTGGGTCAGGCAGGACGTCTCAACGTGGACATGCGCGTCATCGACCCCTTCTGCACAAACGTTAACAAAGGAACAATCATGGGCGTGCGCGAACTCGATTGCTATAATCCCGCTAAGACCACATTTGAACTCAATGTGACCTGGAAATTCAACGAGGCACAGAAGAAGTACAAAGGCACTGGTGCCGGAGAGAATATGAAACAGCGAATGTAAATCTCTCAATAAGATTCTTTTAAGGTGGGTTCTATTAATTATGTCGAGACGATTTTGAGATATGTTTTGAGTAGATTTTTGGCAACGACGGAGTCGTTACACTGCATCGTAACCGATGGTCGAGACCGTCGGAGATACCAAAACAGGCTCAAAAGCGACCGAAATAATTAATAAACTTAATAAAACCTACCTTAAGCCACCCCGCTCGCGATGAGTATGGGTGGCTTTTTCTTTGATATTGTGTTTTTTTTGACTACCTTTGCAGTAGATTACAATTAAAGAATAGAAATATGGTAAATGTATCTATTATCGATCGCATCTGTTTCATCGAGATGGCAAATCCTGACCACTTGAACTGCCTGAGCGATGCGTTGTGCGACCGCATGATCAAAGCGATAAAGAACGCCTATGCCGAGGAGTGCGTGGGCATTGTGATTAAGGCTCAATGCCGCAAGGGTGTGTGGAGTGCCGGACACGACATACGCGAGTTGCCGCAAGACGGCAGCGATCCGCTGGGTTTTGACGTGGCTATGGAGAAACTGCTGCGCACCGTTCAAGATGTTCCCATTCCCGTGATTGCTTGTGCTGGCGGCACAGTGTGGGGCGGTGCTTGCGACCTGTGTGTGAGCTGCGACATGATTGTGGCTTCGGAGGACGCTACATTTGCCATCACACCCGCTAAGATTGGCATACCATACAACGCTTCGGGTATCATGCACTTCATCAATCAGCTTGGTATTAACAAAGCCCGTGAGATGTTCTTCACGGCCGAGGCTATCAGTGCGCAAGATGCACTCAACGTGGGATTCGTTAACCGTGTTGCCCCTGCCGACAAGCTCGACGAGGTGCTCGAGACCACATTGTTGGCTCCGTTGCGTCGCAACTCTGTGATGTCGATTAGTGCTATCAAGCGTCAGTTCCGCATCTTGAGCCGTGCCGCTACCGTGATTTCAAGTGAGAGCTTTGAGAAGATTAATTCTTATCGCTCAAAGGTGTATAACGGCAAGGACTACCGCGAGGGCATCAACTCGTTCCTCGAGAAACGCAAGCCTGTATATACCGGCAAAGCTTTTGACCTAGACACCCCCGACGAATGATACATCAATATGACATCATTGAGCAAGCACATAGAGAATAAGATGCTGGCCATGCACGACGAGGTGCAGGCTCAGCATCTTTCTCGTTTTTTCAAGACTGGACCAGGACAGTATGGCGAGGGTGATAAGTTTTTGGGTATCAAGGTTCCTGTTACTCGAGCCATCGTAAAGGAACACTGGCGCGGGTGCACAATCGATGACTTGGAACCGCTCATTGTGTCACCATGGCACGAGATCAGGCTGTGCGCGCTGTTGTTGCTGGTGCAGGTGTTCAAGCATGCCAGCAAAGACGAAACACTCAGGCAACGATGCGTGGAATTTTACCTGAACCACACTGAATATATCAATAATTGGGATCTTGTGGACTTGTCGTGCTACGAGATATTAGGGCGATGGCTGCAAGACCGCGACCGCACCCTGCTTTACACGCTTGCCCGCAGCGAAGACCTGTGGGAACAACGCATAGCCATTGTCTCAACTATGGCAATGGTGCGTGCCGGCGACCATGATGACTGCATAGCCATTGCCGACATTCTCATGCACCACAAGCATGACCTCATTCACAAGGCCGTGGGCTGGCTCTTGCGCGAAGTGGGTAAGAAAGATGAAACCAGACTGAGGCACTACCTCTCAACACCCCTTGCTGGCGAGGATAAGCCGCGCTGCCAGTCAATGCCGCGCACGATGCTGCGATATGCCATAGAAAGATTTCCCGACACCGACCGCAAATATTTCATGGCTAGGTAAACCGTTATCTTGCGCGCAGTTCCCAGAAGGCTACTGCGGCAGCGGCTGCTACGTTGAGGGAGTCAACGTTGTGTGCCATGGGAATGCGCACCACATAGTCGGCATGGTCGATGGTGGCTTGGGGGAGCCCGTCGCCCTCTGTTCCCATGACTATTGCCAGCCGATCAACCTGTGTGAGCAGTGGGTTGTCGATGCTTATCGAGTTGTCGCTCAATGCCATCGCTGCCGTCTTGAACCCTATGTCGGTGAGTTCGTGCAGATCGTTGCTCACCCATGTCCAGGGCACGAGAAACACACTGCCCATCGACACTCGCACAGCACGACGGTTGAGCGGGTCGCACGAGTCGGGAGTGAGCAGCACCGCGTCGATACCGAGTGCTGCGGCTGAACGGAATATGGCTCCGATGTTGGTTGTATCTACAACACCGTCAATCACTACCACTCGTCGGGCACCCTCGCACACCTGCGCCACGCTGGGCGGGGCAGGGCGACGCATTGCGCACAGCACACCGCGGGTGAGGGTATAGCCAGTGAGCGACGCTAGCAGGTCGCGCTCTCCTGTATATACTGGAATATCGCCGCTACGCTCGATGATGCGTGCGGCATCGCCAGTGATGTGCTTGCGCTCGCACATGAGCGACAGTGGTTCATATCCCGCGTCGAGTGCCACGTTGATCACCTTGGGACTCTCGGCTATGAAGATGCCCTTGCCGGGTTCAAGGCGATTGCGCAGCTGTGCCTCGGTGAGTGTGCTGAAAACTTCCACGCCAGGGTGGGCGAGCGATGTGATTTCAATGACAGGCATGGGGCGATGTGGTTATTTTTTTCCTGGGACTTGTTGCAGTCCCATTTGGATGTTTTTGATTAGTGCTTCTGATGAATATGTGGCACCAGTAGCGACATCGGCCTTGAGTTTGAGCGCTTGGTCGATGGTAAGTCCTTCATACTGGGCAAACACCTTGGTTGCCGCTTTTTTGAAATACTGCGGTGTCTCCTTGTTGGGCAGGGCTTCTATCTTGGCGATTTTGCCGTCCTTGATGGTGATGTTGAGCGGTGTAGTGCTGGAATAGCCTATAACCCTCTTGGCAAGTTCACCAGTGAAGATTACCTGCTCGGCTTGAGCTTTGGGGGAACTTTTCTTCTTGGGTGCAGTTTTAGCGTCGGCCTGTGCACAGGCAATGAGCATCAGGGCGGCTGCAACAGCCATTGTCTTGTAGAATTTCATATTGTTGAAGTCTTTTGTTGGGTGCAAAGTTACAACATTTAGACGAAATAAAGTGTGGCTTGTTTAATGATAAAGTAAAAATTTTATTAAAAATGCTTTTATAAAACATATCTTTGTGTTAACTTTGCGTGAAGAACTGTGCTCGACTGCGGTCGGGCGCTGGTTTAAGCTTGATTATATGGACGAAGAAATAAAGAAATGCCTCGAAGTGCTGCGTAAAGGCGGCTTGATACTTTATCCCACCGACACCATTTGGGGAGTGGGTTGCGACGCCACCAATGCGGCTGCCGTGAAGCGCGTGTATGCCCTGAAGCAACGTGACGACAACAAGGCGCTCATCGTGCTCCTTGACAGTGCCGAGCACCTCGACCACTATGTGGTGGACGTGCCCTACATGGCACGTGAACTCATGGACGTGGCGGTAAAGCCGCTCACCATTATCTATGACGGAGCTTTCAACGTGGCTCCATGTCTGCTGGGCGAGAACGACAGCCTGGGCATCAGGGTGACCCAGGAACCGTTCACTCACAAGCTGTGCCAACTCTTAGGACGTCCGCTTGTTTCTACGAGTGCCAACGTGAGCGGACAACCGTCACCGGCATCGTTTGCCCAGGTGAGCGATGTGATTAAGGACGGTGTGGACTATGTGGTGAATTACAGGCAGGACGAGGAAACTCAACACGCTGCATCTAACATCATCAAGTTGAGCAGCGACGGCACGTTCAAGATAATCAGGTAAAAGTTTAAAGGTTTAAAGGTTTACTTTTGGACATCTTAAACTCTAAAACTCTTAATTTCTTAACTTCGTAAAAACATGATTAGTGAGAGAATACAACGCATGAAATATCTTGCAGGTGACTTTGTGATGAGCAACATCGCATGGCTTGCCTGTAACTGCTTGCGATATTACATGGGTGTGCATTCAGGAACATACCACTCGTTGGAAAACTTCTTGTCGGCACGCATGGTGGTCGTGGGACAGGTTGTGTTCCCTATTATCATGATGGCTGTCAATTACCTGTCGGGCTACTACAACGAGGTGTTCCGCAAGTCGCGACTGCATGAGTTTTTCAACACGTTGTGGTGCTCGGTGGTTAATGCGTTCTTGATATTTTTCCTGGCACTCATCAACGATGTGGTGTGGCATCGCCTGCAAAACTATGAGATGATACTGTTGCTCATTGTGGTTATCTTTGCATGCGTCTATTCGGTGCGCATGTGCATCACGACAGTCACGTCTCATCGCATCAAGCGCCGCCAGTGGAGTTTCAAGACCCTCATTGTGGGGCGCGGTGCAGCCGCTGTGGCGTTTGCTTCAAAGCTCAACTCAATGAAAAACTCTCTGGGCTACGAGATCATGGGGTTCGTGAGCATTCCGCACGAGAACGATGTGAAGGACGTGCAACTGCCTTGCTATGAACTTGATGATATGGAGCGTGTGTGTGAAAAGTGTGGAATTCAGGAACTTATCGTTGTGCCCACGCGCAAGGATAGCGAGACTGTGCTCAACACCATCAACAGCCTGTTTGCCCTGAACCTGCCCATCAAGGTCACCCCTGGCAGCATGAACCTCCTGCTGTCGCAGGTGCGCATCAGCGACATGGTGGGAGACCCGCTTGTCGATGTGTCAAGAGGCAACATGAGCGAGGGCGAGAAAAACATGAAACGGTTGCTCGACATCGTGGTGTCGGCTATCGTGGTGCTGATTCTGCTGCCTGTCTATGCCATCGTGGCGTTGATGGTCAAGCTAGACTCCAAGGGACCGGTGTTCTACATGCAGGAACGTGTGGGCTACCACAACAAACCCTTCAAGATAATTAAATTCCGCACTATGGTGTGCGATGCCGAGGCCGAGGGCATCCCGCAACTGTCGCGTGAAGACGATCCGCGCATCACGCGCCTGGGCGTGTTCTTGCGCAAGTATCGCATCGACGAGTTGCCGCAGTTCTGGAATGTGCTGCGTGGCGACATGTCGATAGTGGGACCGCGCCCCGAGCGACAGTTCTACATCGACCAGATTATCAAGCGAGTGCCATCCTACGCCCTGTTGCGACAAGTGCGACCAGGCATAACCTCGCTGGGTATGGTAAAGTTTGGATATGCGCAGAATTTGGAAGAGATGCTCGAACGCCTCAACTATGACTTGCTCTACCTTGAGAACATGTCGATGCTAAATGATTTTAAGATTATGGTCTATACGGTGAAGATTGTATTGACCGGACGTGGTATGTAATGGAAGAATTCACAAGTAAGAAAAAGCGCACTTATGGACCGTCGCACGAATGGTTCATGCGGTTGCTTGCCTGGCGTGAAGCTCACATCGAGGAACGCACCTTCGTGGTAATCCTCGCTTTGATCGTGGGCATAGCATCGGGACTTGCTGCGGTGTTGCTCAAGTTCCTCATTGGATGGATGGCTGGTCTGGTCGAGGCTTCGACACAGTGGACCGAGATTCATTTCCAGTATCTCATTTTCCCGCTTGTGGGTATTCTGCTTGCAGCGCTCTATGTGCGCTACATGGTGCGCGACAATATTTCGCACGGTGTGACTCGTGTGCTCTATGCCATCGCGCTCAAGAAGAGCCGACTCAAAATACACAATATGTATGCGTCGCTGGTTGCCTCGTCGATGACGATAGGTTTCGGCGGATCGGTGGGAGCCGAGGGTCCCATTGTGTTCACAGGAGCTGCCATTGGTTCTAACCTGGGCCAGCAGTTCCGTCTGTCGCCCCACACGCTCATGCTGCTGGTGGGGTGCGGTGCTGCGGCAGGTATTGCGGGCATCTTCAAAGCCCCCATTGCCGGACTGCTGTTCACCATAGAGGTGCTCATGCTTGACCTCACGGCAGGGTCGGCGATGCCGCTCATCATAGCATCGGTAACGGGTGCCACAGTGTCATATATATTCACAGGTTATAACGTGGAATTCCTGTTCACGCAGGATGCCCCGTTCTTCACCAGCCGCATTCCTTATGTGATATTGCTGGGCATATTTTGCGGTTTTGTGTCGCTCTACTTCAGCAAGGCCATTGAGATGATGGAAGGCATATTCGGCCGCATCAAGAAACCGCGTTACCGTTACATTCTGGGCGCACTGGTCTTGAGCACGCTCATCTTCGTGTTCCCGCCGCTCTATGGCGAGGGATACGGTGCCATCAACCACTTGCTCAAGGGCGAAGCCAGCATGTTGCTCGACAATAGCATGTTTGTGGGCAGCAGCGGCAACGTGTGGTTCGTGCTGTTGTTCATCTTCATGCTGGGAGCGATGAAAGCGTTTGCCACTAGCGCTACCAATGGCGGCGGTGGTGTGGGCGGTACGTTCGCTCCGTCGCTCTATGTGGGCTGCATGGCAGGTTTCTTCTTTGCCTATCTGTTCAATACCCTGGGGTGGATGGGTGACTTGCCGCTGTCTACCAAGAACTTTGCGCTCATGGGCATGGCTGGCGTGATGGCAGGCGTGATGCATGCGCCGCTCATGGCTATCTTCCTCACAGCCGAGATGACAGGAGGCTACTCGCTGTTCTTGCCGTTGCTCATCGTGTCGGTGGTGTCCTACGGCACTTGCCGCATCTTCACACCCTATGGCATCTATACTCGTCGCCTTGCGCAGCGCGGTGAGTTGCTCACGCACCAGAAGGACCGCAGCGTGCTCACCCTGCTCAAGATGGACAGCGTCATTGAGACCGACTTTGTGAGCGTGAAGCCCGACATGAGCCTCAAAGACATGGTTGATGCCATCTCGCAGAGCCATCGCAACCTGTTCCCCGTGATTGACGACAAGGGAGTGCTTGTGGGCGTGGTGCAGCTCGACGACATACGCAACATCATGTTCCGCCCCGACCTCTACCGTCGCATGTATGTGAGCCGTTTCATGGCTATACCTCCCGCCAAACTTGAGCTAGGCACAAGCATGGAGCAGGTGATGAAGACATTTGACGACACCGGCGCATGGAACCTTCCCGTGGTCGAAGACGGAAAATACGTGGGATTTGTGTCGAAGTCCAAGATTTTCAACTCCTACCGCCAGGTATTGAAGCATTACTCTTATGATTAAGAACGGGCTGGCGCCCTTTAAGATTTTAAGATTAATGATTAAAGATTAATGATTAAAGATTAAAGATTAAAGATTAAGGATTAAAGGATAAAAGAGACAATTATAGTAGCGAACGAAGTGAAGCGTATCGTAGCCAGCTATGCTGGCGTATCGTAAAAGAAATTATGGAAAAGAAAGATTTAAGGATAGTATTCTTCGGTACTCCCGAGTTTGCCGTTGAGAGTCTCAAGGCACTTGTGGAGAATGATTATAATGTGGTGGGTGTTGTCACAGTTCCCGACAAGCCTGCCGGTCGTGGCCGTCACCTGCTTGAGAGCGACGTCAAGCAGTATGCAGTGTCGCAGGGGTTGCATGTGATGCAGCCTGTCAAGCTCAAAGACGAAGCGTTTGTCGATGAACTGCGCTCGCTCGATGCCCATCTGTTCATCGTGATTGCATTCCGCATGCTGCCCGAGGTGGTGTGGGGCATGCCACCCATGGGCACGTTCAACCTGCACGCGTCGCTGCTGCCCAAATACCGTGGCGCAGCGCCCATTAACTGGGCGGTGATGAACGGCGACAAGGTTACGGGTGTGACCACTTTCTTCCTTAAACACGAGATAGACACTGGTGACGTGATTGAACAGCGCAGCATCGAGATTGGCCGCCAGGACAATGTGGGCGTGGTCTATGACCGTCTCATGACGCTGGGTGCTGGCATGGTGCTTAACACGGTAGATTCTATCGTGGCAGGCGAGGTGAAGGCTATTCCGCAAGACCAGATGCTCACTGCTGGCGAGCAACCCACTCCTGCCCCCAAGATTTTCAAAGAGACATGCCGCATCGACTGGACGCGCACTGCCGAGGAGGTCTATAACCACACACGCGGTCTCTCGCCCTATCCTGCTGCGTGGACCACGCTGGTCGATGACAAGGGTACAGAGAGCGTGATCAAGATATATGAGACCGGCGAACCCGAGCCTGCCCAGGATCTCATCCCAGGCACAATCAAGGCCGATGGCAAGACTATGCGAGTGGCGTGTGCCGACGGTTGGCTGGAAATAAAGCAGCTTCAGCTAGCCGGCAAAAAACGCATGGAGGCCGATGCCTTCATGCGAGGTTTTACCCTCAATCACAGATGTAAATAGTCTGATACAGCGAACTTATTACACCAATATCTCTCGCAGATTACGCAGATGAAAATTTTTCTCTCTGTGGCCTCTGTGCCTTAGTGGGAGATAAAAAAACATATTGTTGTCCGGTAAAAAATCAAAATAAAAATATTTTCTTTTTTTACCAGACAACAATAGTATAAATTAAAAAAGGGCAAGCCTGTGGTGTGAGGCTTGCCCTTGGTTATGGTTGTGATAGGGGAGAGGGGTTATTTCACTCTCTGGCCCATTGTGTTGTACTTAACGCCGTTCTTGATGATAAATACCTGGCCGTTCTCGAGCACCTTGCTTGTCTTCACGCTCTCAACGTTGATGTCGTCGATGCCTGTGACGATGGTGTCGTGCTTGACGTGAACATTTTGCAGGCTGTGGTAGGTGGGTGCGAGGCCCGACTCCTCGGTATAAACTGCCTTGACAAAGATTGTCATAGTCACATATTCGCGACCCTTGGGCAGGTCAAAGTTGGGGACTTTGGTGTAGATGGGGGCACCAGTTACTTTATCATATTCGCCTGACTCAACGTAAGCCTTGTAGAGTTTTGGACCATCGGTATCGCGGAGAGCAGACGAGTAGTTGTCCTTCTCGAGAGTGTAAGTGCAAACGAGATCATTCATAGCCTCGTTGAGAGGGCTGTCTGCATTGGCAAAAGCCTCGTCGCTAGCCACAGTTACATCGTGGATACCGTTGCACTCGTGGATGCACAGTTCGTAGTGGTCAACATACTGGTCATTATCGTTAACTGTGAATTCAACAGGAACAGCCACGTGTTCTGATATGACATTATTTTGGTCATCCGTTTTTATGACTTTCTGCATATTTTTTACAATCTCACCATTGCTGTTATTAATAGCAAGGTCGAGAGTGATGTCCTCGGCATTGTCGGTTGTTTCAATGTCGATGAGCTCATAGATGCCGCCGCGCTTGTAGTCGTCGTTGTAGTCATACAGGTCGTGGCCGCTCTTGCCGCTATTGGGGTTCATGCCATCGGCAAGCTGCTCGTCGGTGCAATAAACGTAGGGATCAATCTTGAGGTGCTTAGTGCTCACTGTGCGGCAAGTTCCTCCATCGGTTACCCAGGGGTTGGTAGCATCTGATGCCACACCGTTATTCATGTGGTGGTGGCGGCGGCTTTCGGTCCATGTGCCAGTTACCTCATCCTTGAGTGCTGTGATGCTCTCGGGGATAATGTTGCCAGCGTCGTCGCGCTCGAACTTGCCCTCAACCAAGCCTGCGATGCGGCAGTCGTGCCATGTGGTGATGGCAGGGTTGAACTTGTTTGCCTCAATCTGTGCAGTAGTCACGCCCTCAACGTTCTTCACTGCCTCGTAGGCACGGTGGTAGTGAGTGAAGCCAGCAGGGTTATCACTGCGCTTGATAAGAATCTTGTTGTCACCGCCCATGTAACCTGTCATGGGATGAATCTCGGCAACCTTACCCTCGCCATAACCGCGGCTCAGCTGAGTAAGGCCGGTGCCTGCAAGCATCGCGTCAAGCTCGGCATCTGTCTCTGTACCCAGCTCCTGAGTGTAGCAAGGACCGAATCCTGAGAAGTTGTGCACCCAGAATTTAGTTGTACCGTCGGCCTGGTTCTCATAATCGGCAATTGCAGCATACGAGCGAGTGTCACCGTTGTGAGTATCGTTGACGATTGTGTTGGGATTATAGTGACGGAACTCAGCCAAGTAGAAGTCATAGTGGTAATCCTCAGTGTCATCAGCAGTGCCAATAATACCATCTGCACCCTTGTCTTTCACAGCAAGACGAAGGAAATACCATCGCATGCCTAAATAAGTACAAAGATACAGACTCGCATCAAATTTCTCATGCCCCCACGAGGGAGTGCCTATAATTTCAAAATGTTTGCCATCATGGAAGTTTGTCCACAACTGCAACACTTCCTCGCCTAAGAAATCATGTTCCGAGACTTTTCTTTCGGGATATGGAACTTCCTCGCCCCAATCGTTTGGCGCACCTGACATCGTGTGAAGACGAACGTACTTGTTTTCATTACCCGCACCCTTGGCCTGGAAAGACTGGTCGGCAGATTGACATGTCAACATGTAAAGACCATCTGTGTTGTCGATATAGAAATCCCAATCAAACAGGCCGCCAAAAGCATCAACCATAGTAACAACCTTACACTCAACGCCATATACATTCTCGGTGCGTTTAGCATCAACAAAGTGAGCTTTGCCGAACGAATCCTTTATCCACATGTTGTTAGTGGAGGTGGCGGCGTATTCGCCGTAATCCTGCTGATAAGACGCTGAGTAGTACAGAGCCTGGCAATGGCCTCCGTTGGCAGTGAGCATGTCGATGACATCCTGGGCGTTGTTTACCTCTGCTTGTACGGTGAGAGCTGTGGCTCCCAGGGTAAGTAACAAAAGTGTTTTGAATTTGTTCATTAATACACAAAAATTATTAAGTAAATAAATTTATTGAATTGTCTCAGTAATACTAAACCTTGCTAGGTTTAATTGTAGCGTCTAATCTCCCTAGATTATTAATTTTCTTGTACAAAAGTAGTAAAAAAAATCCATATACACAAGTATTTACATCCCGCTTAACTACTTATTGTGTTTTATACACTTTCTTTAACAAAAATCGGTAGGGGGAGTAACTATTCAGCAATGGAACTCCCCGCGCGGATCTCACGGATAACACAGATTTAATAATAACTGAAAGAAATTAAAATAATTATAATAATTTCTTATTCAGTTAAATCAGAGCAATCTGTTGTAACTATACTGCAAAAAATCGTATTGCTGAATAGTTACTATCTCTCGCGGATTTCGCAGATGACGCAGATTTTTTTTATTATAACAGAAAGAAATTAAATAATTAGAATAATTTCAACTACATATTACAAAGCGAACAAACTACAGATTACACTGATTTTTCAGATTATTTGTTTTTTTCTCTCTGTGGCCTCTGTGCCTCTGTGGGAGATATAATAAATCTGAGTAATCAGAGTAATCTGTAGTTTAAACCAGTGTAATCTGTAGTTTTATTTGTTCTGTTGTTTTGCCCAGCTGTCCTTTAGGCCGATGGTCTTATTGAAGACGAGGTGGTCGGGAGTGCTGTCGGGGTCAACGCAGAAGTAGCCTATGCGCTGGAACTGGTACTTGTCCTCGACCTTGGCGGTCTCGGCAAGGAACGGCTCAATCTTAGCGTGGGTAATAACCTTGAGCGAGTCGGGGTTAAGTAGCTCGCGGAAGTCGCGCTCGGCCTCGGCGCTGGGGTTCTCGATAGAGAACAGGCGGTCGTAGATGCGCACTTCGGCATCAACGGCATGTTCTACCGATACCCAGTGCAGGGTGCCCTTCACCTTGCGGTTACCACCCTCGGTGCCGCTCAGGGTGTCGGGGTCGTAGGTGCAGTGGATCTCGGTGATGTTGCCCTCGGCATCCTTCACGCACTCGTCGCACATCACGATGTAGGCACCCTTGAGACGCACTTCCTTGCCGGGAGTCATGCGGAAGAATTTCTTGGGAGCATCTTCCATAAAGTCCTCGCGCTCGATGTAAATCTCGCGGGTGAAAGGCATCTGATGCTTGCCGTCCTCTGGCTTCTCGGGGTTGTTTTCCATTTCAAGCATCTCGACTTTGCCCTCGGGATAGTTGGTGATAACCACCTTCACGGGGTCGAGGACTGCGCTCACGCGGTTAGCGTTCTTGTTGAGGTCCTCGCGTATGCTGTGCTCGAGCAGGCTGATGTCGTTGAGTGCCTCATACTTGGTGTAGCCGATGGCATCGAGGAAGTTCTTGATGGACTGCGGAGTGAAACCGCGACGGCGCAGACCGCAGATGGTGGGCATGCGCGGGTCGTCCCAACCGGCAACGAGACCTTCCTTGACGAGCTGCAGGAGTTTGCGCTTGCTCATCACGGTGTAGGTGAGGTTGAGGCGGTTGAACTCAATCTGGCGGGGGCAGTATTCCTCCACCTTGTTGCCTGCGAGCAGCTTCACGAAGTACTCGTAGAGAGGACGGTGAGGAACAAACTCCAGGGTGCAGATAGAGTGGGTAACGCCCTCGAAGTAGTCGCTCTGGCCGTGGGCGAAGTCATACATGGGATAAACCTTCCACTTCTCGCCGGTGCGCCAGTGGGGTGTCTTGATGATGCGGTACATGATGGGGTCGCGGAAGTGCATGTTGCTCGACGCCATGTCGATCTTGGCACGGAGCACACGGCTGCCCTCGTCAAACTCGCCCTTGTTCATGCGCTCAAAGAGGTCGAGGTTTTCCTCAACCGAGCGGTCGCGGTAGGGGCTGTGTGTGCCGGGAGTGGTGGGGGTGCCTTTTTGCTTGGCAATTTCCTCGCTGCTCTGGTCGTCAACATAGGCCATGCCGCGCTTGATGAGGTCGATGGCAAATGCGTAGAGCTTCTCGAAGTAGTCGCTAGCATAATACAGGCGGTCGCCCCAGTCATAGCCGAGCCAATGTATGTCGCGCTTGATACTCTCTACATACTCGGTATCTTCCTTCTGGGGGTTAGTATCGTCGAAGCGCAGGTTGCAGGTGCCGCCCATCATCTCGGCAACGCCAAAGTCCATGCAGATGGCCTTGGCATGTCCGATGTGGAGGTAACCATTGGGCTCGGGCGGGAAGCGGGTGTTGAGTCGTCCGCCATTCTTACCCGCAGCGAGGTCGTCGGCAACCAGCTGCTGTACAAAATTCAGTTGTTTCTTCTCCTCAACAGGAGCGTTGTTAACGTTTTCTGCCATATTATATATGTGTTAGTGTTTCTTTTTCAAACTGCAAAGTTAATGATTTTTGACCACAGATTAAACAAATTGGGGCAGATTTTTTAGTTTTTCTGTTCATTTAGTCTAAACCCTAGTCTAAACTACTGATTACATAGAGTATCGGATTAGGATTTTATGCCTAAAATGGTGGAAAAAAAACAAAAACAAAAATAAACCGCTGTGTGAGAGAAGATGGCTGTCGCCATTGATGGCATGCGTTTGTGATTTCGCTAGTGAGCTTCGCTCCCCGCAAAATCCCAAACACATGCCATCACCCTCCCGGGCTTATCTTCTCTCACACAGCCAAAAAACACCGCTTTGCTGAAAACAGTTTTTTTTATTTTATGTTTATTTTTAGTTTATTTCAAGCGTAGCGCCATCACCTATTCAGATCGCCTCAGTAACAAAAAGGCGCTGCGCTTGAAATTGACTAAAAATAAACTAAAAATTATTCTTTTGTCCTTATGTTCTTTTGTCAAGAAACCACATCATTAGGAATATTGTTGCTAGCGCTCTTGTGCAACAAGAGGATGTTGACTAAGATTAAATTCTCAACTTTAGCATGTGAAAACATTTGAGTTTCACCTATTTGCTCCGATTAGCGTCCTACTGGACGCAGTGCGTGTTGCATTTATTCCCCCACCGCCACTTCGAATGTTGGCAAAGGTTCGCTATCCGCGGCACCGGCTTCGCCGACTTACCGCTGCTCACTTTGCCGAGCTCGCTTCGCTCGGTTCGGCGGTGGGAGTTATTCTGGTATTGTCCTGCCGGACAACTAATTAGTATCAGCTACTCTGACATGCTATACTCCATTAAATTAAAATAATTTCTTTCAGTCTTTATGCCCTATAGAAACACTGATTGTGCTCCTTGCACTGTGTTTTGGGTGAAGACCAGAGTGGAAGTAGATGGTATTGATGTGTGCAAGGTTAAAAAATATGGGTTGTTATTGCATGTTTTAGTATAAAAATCGGTTTGAAGTAGAGAGTTTCGTGAAAAAATTGTATCTTTGTGGTTTGAAAATAACATAACTTGAGATGGAGAACAAGAAACTAGTGGCGCTTGTAGCCGACAAACTGGGCCGTAGCACAGAGGACGTGAGCAAATTACTTGACGCGTTCACCGATGTTGTGGCCACACGTTGCGGCGAACTTGACAGCATAGCAATACCCAGTTTCGGCACGTTTGAGCCGAAAAAGAAGAACGAGAGGGTAGTGGTGAATCCGGGCAACGGCAAGCGCATGCTGGTGCCGCCCAAGGTGGTGATGACGTTCAAAATAAGTAATGTGCTCAAGAGCAAACTAAAGGGTTGAAGCGATGAACAGCAAGATTACTTTTCCTGAACTTATCGAGCTGGTAGCGACCGCCACCAACACGTCGAAACGCATGAGCGAACTGTTCTTGAAAGAACTGTTTGCCACGGTGTCGCAGTCGCTCATCGAGGGCGAGAGTGTGCGCATCAAGAACCTGGGTCAATTTAAGGTAGAGGCAGTTAAGGCTCGCAAAAGCGTGAGCGTTAACACGGGTCAGGAGGTGGAGATACCTCATCACAACCGCCTGGTGTTTACTCCCGCCAAGTCGCTAGCCGATGCACTGAATGAACCGTTTTCACACTTTGATACGGTGGTGCTCGACGACGCTGTGACCGATGAACAGCTTGCCGCAATAACAGGTGATTTAGAGAACCCGTCAACCCCGGAGATCCCGTCACCCCCGGAGATCCCGGCAGACCCGGAACTCCCGTCAACCCCGGAGATCCCGGAAACTCCGGAGGTCCCGGAACTCCCGGCAACCCCGGAGATCCCGGAGGTTCCGGAGGTCCCGGAACTCCCGGCTATTGAACTGCCAGATCCGGCAGAGAGTGTGCCCGATGGACTGGCGTCTATGCCGGTGACACCGCCGCCGTTCATGCCGCAAGAAGAGCAACCCGTTGAGGAGGCAGCTCCGCAAGAGGAGCAACCCGTAGAAGAACCGCAAGCGATTGTCGAAGAGCAGGTCGAAGAACAAGTTGAAGAGCAGGTCGAAGAACCTGCCGATGAGGATGTGTATTCTGCCGAAGAAATTGAACGCGACAAGCGCGAGGTCGCCCGCAAGTCGATGCTGCGTGGCGTGCTGCTCGGGGCCCTGGGTATGCTGCTGCTTGTGCTTATAGGGTGGGGCATCTATGCAATGGCGGTGTCTCAAAAGACCGTTGAGACGGCCGACACTGTGGCTGTGACGCACGAGGAAGATATGTCTAACACAGAGATAGTGATGCGCCAAGGCATTGCCGAGGCCGACACGGCACATCCTGCCGTGGAAACTGTTGAGGAACCGAAGCCTGCCGCAGTGGTGACCGATACCTGCACGAAGACGATGTTCCTCACACGCATGGCAAAGAAGCATTACGGCAACAGCGATTTCTGGGTGTATATCTATGAGGAAAACGAAGCTATTATCGACAATCCCAACCACATCACGCCAGGCACTGTGGTGGTGATTCCGCCCGCCGAGAAATATGGCATTGACCCTAAGAATCCCGAGAGCTTGAAGAAGGCCCAGATGAAGAGTGGGAAACTGTTTGCCAAGTTCCGCGGTAAGTAATTATTGCCACGATAAAGTATAAATGCGTTTCGCTTGACGAGTTGGGCGAAACGTTTTTTTCTTTTTTTAACGCAAAGAGTGGCGTGCTTTAACATAGTTAACTTAAAATACACATTATTAACGAGAAAATTGTAGCACAATTAACAGCAAATTGATAATTTTGCACCATAATTAATTATAAAACCTGCTTAAAAGCACTAATTAAGAAAAAACTAGACAAAAAATAACTATGAGCGAAACTGTCAACATTAGAGAGTTGAACGACTTGATTGCTAGCAAAAGCAACTTCGTGAACATGATTAAACAGGGTATGGATCAAACAATCGTGGGTCAAAAACACCTAGTGGACTCACTCTTGATAGCCTTGCTGGCCAATGGTCATATCCTGCTGGAAGGTGTCCCTGGCCTGGCAAAGACCCTTGCCATCAAAACCCTTGCGTCGCTCATCGACGCGCGATTCAGCCGCATCCAGTTCACCCCCGACCTTCTGCCTGCCGACGTGGTGGGTACTATGGTGTATAGCATCAAGAAGGAGAGCTTCGAGGTGAAGAAAGGCCCCGTGTTTGCTAACTTTGTGCTTGCCGATGAGATTAACCGTGCACCAGCCAAGGTGCAGAGCGCATTGCTCGAGGCTATGCAGGAACGCCAGGTGACCATAGGCGAGAGCACATTCAGCCTCGACGACCCGTTCCTGGTGCTCGCCACACAGAACCCCATTGAGCAAGAAGGTACTTATCCGCTGCCCGAGGCACAGGTGGACCGTTTCTTGATGAAGGTGGTGATAGGCTACCCCAGCAAGACCGAGGAGGCAAGCATCATCAAGATGAACATCTCGCCCGAGCACAAGAACATAATCCCGCTGGTAACACCCCGCGACATCGTGGAGACACGCGAGATTGTGCAAAAAATCTATGTAGATGAGAAAATAGAGCGCTACATCGTTGACATCGTGTTTGCCACACGTTTCCCCGAGGAATATGGGCTTAAGGACCTCAAGGGCATGATCAGCTTCGGAGCATCGCCCCGTGCATCAATCAGCATGGCGCTGGCAGCACGTGCTTACGCCTTCCTCAAGGGCCGCGGCTATGTGATTCCCGAGGACGTGCGCGCTGTGTGCCACGACGTGATGCGTCACCGCATAGGCCTGTCGTATGAGGCCGAGGCCAATAACATTGGCGCCGACGAAATCATCAGCGAAATCCTTGACAAGATTGCAGTGCCCTGATAAGGCAATAAAATGGAACGAAACGAATTGCTTAAGAAAGTCCGCAAGATTGAGATAAAGGCAAAAGGACTTTCGCAGAACATATTTGCCGGCGAGTACCACTCGGCCTTCAAGGGGCGTGGTATGACCTTCAGCGAGGTGCGCGAGTATCACTATGGTGACGACGTGCGCGACATCGACTGGAACGTCACAGCACGCTACAACAAACCCTACGTGAAGGTGTATGAGGAAGAGCGTGAGCTCTCGGTGATGCTCGTCGTGGACATGTCGGGCAGCAAGGACTTTGGCGCTGTGGGATCGACCAAGCGCGAAATGATGACCGAAATAGCAGCGACACTGGCATTCAGCGCTATCCAGAACAATGACAAGGTGGGGTTGCTGTTCTTCAGCGACAGGATAGAGAAATTTATCCAGCCTCAAAAGGGGCGCAAGCACATCTTGTTGCTCATCAGCCTGTTGTTGAGTTTCGAACCCGAGAGCACTGGCACCGACATCAACCATGCGCTGGAGTTCATGACCGGTGCGCTCAAGAAACGCTGCACTACTTTCCTTGTGAGCGACTTCATTGACCAGGGCGACTATTACAAGTCGATGTCGATAGCCAACCACAAGCATGACCTGATAGCGATACAGGTGTATGACAAGCGCGACGCGCAGTTGCCCGACGTGGGTCTGATGCGAATGCTAGATGCCGAGCGCGGCACGATGCGCTGGGTTAACACTAGCAGCAGCAAGGTGCGCAATGCCTACAGCAAGTGGTGGTATGAACGCCAGCAGGCGATGCACAACACCATGGTGAGGTGCAACGTGGACTTGGCAAGCGTGGCTACCGACGAGGACTATGTGAAGGCCCTCATGGAACTGTTTAAGAAGAGAGGATAATCTTCGGAATTCTATTTTATACGAATTAAATGAAATTTATCAATCGAATATTTGCTGTTGTGATGCTGGCATGTGCCCTGTGCGGCATGCGGGCAGGCAACACAATGGTCATAGCAAGGCTCGACTCGGCGCAGTTGCTCATGGGCAAGACCACGGCATTGCACCTCGAGATTGTGCAGGACAAAGGCAAGATAGGCATTTTCCCGCTTGAGCAGAGCGACACGTTGAGCTCGGCAATCGAGATTGCCGGAAAAACCGTGCCCGACACTGTGGACCTGGGTAACGGCCGCATACAGATAAACCGTGACCTCATCTTGCAGGCATTTGACTCGGGAATGTATGTGGTGAAGCCCATCCCGTTTATCGTGAACGGTGATACTGCGATGTCGAAGCCGTTGACGCTCAAAGTGATGCCTGTGAAAGTTGACGAGAAACAGGACATCCATGGTTTTAAGCCCGTGATAGAACCGCCGTTTAAGTTTTTTGACTGGGTGCCCGACGTGCTCATTGACTACTGGTGGGCGTTCTTGCTGGCATTCCTGCTCGTCGGCGGAGGTTTGTGCTACTACTTCCTGTGGTACAAGAAAGGCCGCAAGTTTGTGATGCCGGGTCGCAAGAGACTGCCGCCCTACGAGGAGGCGATGATTAACCTCAACAGGCTTAAAGAAAGTAATTTGTGGCAGAATGGACAAGAAAAAGAATATTTCACCGGCTTGACCGATATCCTGCGTGTGTATATCGACCGTCGTTTTGAAATCAACGCTGTGGAGATGACATCGACGCAAATCATCGACACGCTCAAGAAGAACGACGAGACCCGTGCCGTGAACGAGCAACTGAGCATGATACTTGAGATGGCCGATGTTGTAAAGTTTGCCAACGTGCGCCCACTTGCCGATGACAACGAGATGGCATTCAAGCGCGCAGTGAACTTTATAGAGGCGACCAAGCCGCTTCCGGTGGCCGACGCCAAGGGAAAGAAGGGAGGACGTGGCAATGCTTAATCTGGCTCATCCCGCAATGCTGTGGCTGTTGCTGCTGCTCGTTCCGCTCATAGCGTGGTATGTGTATAGCAACCGCATGGCCCATCCCACGATGCGCATGTCCACCACTATGCCATTCGACTCGATGCCCACATCGTGGAAGGTATATTTCAAGCACCTGCTGTTTGGCGTTAAATTAGCCTCACTGGCTTGTCTCATCGTGATACTTGCCCGCCCACAGACTTACGATAGCTGGGAGACCGGTGATGTGGAAGGTACCGATATCATCGTGGCGCTCGATGTTTCTACCAGTATGCTAGCCAAGGATTTCTCGCCCAACCGCTTAGATGCAGCCAAGGAGGTTGCGACAATGTTTGTGAGCGGCCGCGAGCATGACAATATTGGTTTCGTTGTGTTTGCCGGCGAGAGTTTCACCCAAGTGCCCATGACAATGGACAATGCGACGCTTGTGAACTCTATCCAGCAGGTTCACATCGGAGTCCTCGAGGATGGCACAGCGATAGGCGACGGCATAGCCACTGCCATTAACCGCATCAAGGACGGCAAAGCCAAGAGCAAGAGCATCATCCTGCTCACCGACGGCTCCAACAACACTGGCGTTGTGGCTCCGCTCACTGCTGCCCAGGTGGCAAAGCAGCATGGCGTGAAGATTTACACCATAGGCGTGGGCAGCAACGGTTCGGCACCTTACCCTGTGGCGATAGGCTTTGACGGCAGCATCCAGTATCAGACTATGCCTGTGGTGATAGATGAGGGAACGCTCAAGCAGATTGCCCAGACTACAGGCGGCAAATACTTCCGCGCAACTAACAAGGGTGTGTTGCAGCAGGTGTTTGACGAGATAGACCAACTGGAGAAAACCCACCTCGACGTGCAGCGGTTCTCGCATGCCTATGACAACTACATGCCGTGGGCTGTCGCGCTGATGTGCTTGCTGCTGTTCTACGTGCTGGGAGAATATACTGTGATGCGTCACATCCCGTGATGTGTCGCGATTATCAACATTAATGTCAGATATTTAGAATAAAATATGTTTAGTTTTGCTAATCCGGAGTATCTCTATCTGCTATTGCTGCTTCCTGTGGTGGCAGGGCTTCACTTGCTCGCCCGCCAGTCACGCAAGCGCAAGTTGGCACGCTTTGGCCGCAAGCAGGTAGTGGGCGCGCTCATGCCCGACGTGTCGCCCTACAAACCGTGGATAAAACTCACGCTGGAACTGCTGCTCATAGCCACGACTGTGGTAATCCTGGCGCGTCCCAGGGCAGGAGCAAGCAAGAATACCACCAAGGTGCACGGCATTGAAGTGATGGTGGCTATGGACGTGTCAAACTCGATGAATGCCAGTTCGACCAGCAACGGCCAGGACATAAGCCGATTGCAGCGCTCAAAACTCATCATGCAGAAACTCATTGACAAGCTCGCAGGCAACAAGATGGGCCTCATCGTGTTTGCCGGTAATGCCTATATGCAGATGCCGCTCACTGGTGATGTGTCATCAGCCAAACTGTTCCTTAACGGCATCAACACCAAGATGGTTCCCAGCCAGGGAACTGCAATAGGGGCGGCGATTGACCTCGCTTGCCAGTCGTTTTCAGAGAGCAAGAAGTCACAGAAAGCGATCATCGTTATCACCGATGGCGAGAACTTTGAGGACGATGCTACCGGCGTGGCTGCTAATGCACAGAAAAATGGTGTCCAAGTGAACGTGATGGGTGTGGGTTCCGCAACAGGCGCGCCCATTCCCATGGGCGACGGCTCTTATCTCACCGACGATGCCGGACAGGTAGTGACAACCTATCTCAACGAGAAAATGGCGCAAGACATTGCCCGTACAGGCAAGGGCGTCTATGTGGACGGCAACGCAAACGATGCGGTGGAAACCCTCTACGACACGCTCGACAAATTGTCGAAGAGCGACCTTGCAACGATTACTTACACCCAGCACGACGAGCAGTTCCCCGTCTTCGCATGGATTGCTGTGGTGCTCATGGTTGCACTCATTGCGCTCATGGAGAGCAAGAATCCGTGGCTCGAGCGCTTTAACTTCTTCTCTAAAAAAACAGGTAAATGAAACAGCTGATAAAAATAGGATTAGTCATTATGCTTGCAGCTTGCGTTGCAGCAATGCCTGCACATGCTCAAGATAATTCTACCAAGAAGGAACGTAATTACATACGCAACGGCAATAAACTGTTCAACGAGAAACGCTATGCCGAGGCCGAGGTGGAGTATAAGAAAGCCCTTGAGGCCAACTCGTCATCGCCCATGGCATTGTTTAACCTGGCTACTGCATTGCTGATGCAAGGAAATGCCGCTGCCAAGGCTAATGACAAAAACGATCCTGCACAAGAGGCCGAGAAACTGTTGCAGAACATAGCCAAACAGATGCCCGACAAGAACATCCAGGCGATGGCTTATCATGACCTGGGCAACCTTGCCTACAACCGCGAGGATTATGCGCAAGCGATAGAGCATTATAAGAACTCGCTGCGTCGCAATCCTGATGATGATCAGACAAGGGAAAACTTGCGCCTGGCACAACTCAAAAAGCAACAGCAGGACAAGAATAACCAAAACCAGGATCAGAATAAGAACCAAAATAAGGATCAGGACAAGGATAAAAACAAAGATCAAGACCAAGACAAGAATAAAGACCAGAACAAAGACCAGAATAAAGATAAGGATCAAAACAAGGATCAAAACAAGGATCAAAATAAAGACAAAGACCAAAATAAAGATCAAAACAAAGACCAGAACAAGGGTCAGCAGCAAGGCGGCATGAGTGAGCAAAGCATGGAGCAGATACTCAAGACCATGCAAGACAAGGAAAACGCTACACAGCAGCGCGTGCAGGCTGTGCAGGGACAACAGCAGGAGCGTGAACGCCGTGCTACTAGCCGCAAGTGGTAAATGGTTGTCTATCAATTATAGATGAAGTTTAACATGAAAAAGATATTTATAGTTCTGTTTTTTGCCTGTATGACACTGGCCGCTGGCGCAGCCGGAGTGTCGTTCACGGCACAAGCCCCGCCACGGGTGGAACAGGGAAACAAGTTTAATGTGACTTTTGTGCTCAGCAATGCCGAGGGGCAGGGATTTAAGGCACCCGAGATTGCGTGGGCACACAAGCTTTACGGCCCAGGTAAATCGACAAGTTACAGCACATATATCGTCAACGGCAACAAGTCGAGCACGTCGAGCGAGGAATACACAATGCTCTACCGTGCCGACAAGCCGGGCAAATACACCATAGGCCCGGCGTCAATCACAGTGAATGGCAATGTGATGAAGACCCGTCCTCTCAATATTGAAGTTGTGGCAAGCAACGGTCAGGGAGGAGGCACGTCACAGCAGCAGCCTTCACGCGGAGGTGTGAGCTTTGACGACCCGCTCACACAGGACGCAAGCCGTGGCGTGAGCGGTAATGACTTGATGGTGCGCATCGAGATGTCAAAACCTCGTGTGTATGAGCAACAGGCTGTGGTGTGCACAATCAAACTCTATACCAAGTATCAGATTTCTAAATTCATGGCTACAAAGCAGCCCTCATTTGATGGCTTCCTCATTGAAGAAATCGATACTCAAGCCGCGCTCAACCAGGACGAGGTGCTCAACGGTCAGCACTACAAAGTGGCTGTGCTCAAGCGTTGCATCCTGTATCCGCAGCAGTCGGGCAAGCTCACCATTACCTCGGGCAACTACGACGTGGGCGTAGTGCAATATGAAAACTACAGAACCCCATTCGGCACTATGTCGCAACCCGTTGAACGCCAGCTCACGGTGCAGTCCAACCAATCGACTGTCAATGTGCTGCCGCTTCCCGAACCGCGTCCGGCTACATTCACCGGCGCCGTGGGCAAGTTCTCGGTGAAGACTAGCCTCAAGAACCCCGACCTCAAGACCTATAAGGCGGCGGTATATAACTATTGCATCGAGGGTACAGGCAATATTAAATATATCAAGGCTCCCGCAGTGGGATTCCCCAAGGAGTTTGACGTTTATGACCCGAAGAACAACGTGAAGACTTCTCATGCCGGCGGTGATGTGAACGGCACAGTAGATATTGAGTACACCTTTATCCCGCAGTATGCCGGAGATTTCACTATCCCTGCAAGCGTGTTCACTTATTTCAACCCCGAGACTGGGCAATATGAGGACGTGAACGTCCCCGCAACAAAGCTCACTGTGGGCAAGGGTGAGGGTACGCCGTCTAACCACTACCGCATGCAGAACATGGACATACGCAACATCAAGCAAGGCGACATGGCGCTCACCCGCACCCAGTCGTTCTGGGTTGATGGCGTGGGCTACTGGCTGTGCTACATCGTGCCAGTCTTGCTCATGGGCGTGCTCATGGTGCTATATCGCAAGAAACTCAAGGAAAGAGCCAACGTGAGCCTCATGCGCACCAAGCGTGCCAACAAGGTGGCTCAACGTCGCCTCAAGCGTGCTCGCGGATTTGCCCAGAGCGGCAACCGCACCGAGTTCTATGCCGAGCTGCTCAAGGCGATGTGGGGCTACTTCAGCGACAAACTGGGCATTGCGGTCAAGGATCTCAACAAGGAGAACATCAATGCCGAGCTTGAGCAATATGGCGTGGGCGAGGACTTGCGGGCTGCTACGCTGGCGTTGCTCGACAAGTGTGAGTTTGCCCAGTATGCTCCCGAGCTGGCCAGTGGCGACATGAATAGCGTGATGCAAGAGGCTAGCGATGTGATAGGCCGTCTGGAGAATGTTAAACCCGTAAAAAAGTGAAGTCATGATGAGAAGATTATATGCACTGATGCTGGCAATGCTTGTGGGTGTTGCATGCACGTGGGCTGCCGACGACATTAAGCAGGCCAATGATGCCTACGGCAACGAGCACTACAACAAAGCGCTGGAACTGTATCTTAAAGTAGAGAAGACGCAAGGCACCTCATCGGACTTGTGCTACAACATAGCAAACACTTACTATCGCCTCAAGGACACCCCTCACGCAATACTTTACTATGAACGGGCTCTCATTCTTGATCCGGGCAACAGCGATGCCCGCTTCAACCTGGGGTTCTGCCGTGAAAAGGCTGCAATCAGTGAGGAAAGCGGCGACACTTACTTCACTTCACGCTTAGCTGCGGTGGTGAGCGCGTTGTCGAGCAACACATGGGCATGTCTGGGAGTTGTGTCGTTCCTATTGTTTATCCTTGCCCTTGCGACCTATATAGTAGCAGAGAATGTGACGCTGCGCAAGGTGGGTTTCTTTGGCGACATTGTGCTTCTGGTGCTATCGGTTGTCGCTAATGTGTGCGCGTTCTATGTGCATGGCAAGGCGGTGAACCGCAACTCTGCCATTGTCACCGGCGAGGAACCGGTAACCGTGAGCACTGCTCCGCGCGTGCCCAAGGACAAGAGTGAAGTAGCCTTTGAAATAAAGGAAGGGTATAAAGTCGAAATCACCGACTCGGTGGTGTCACAAGGCACCAAGTGGCTCGATATTGAGACTTCCGACCTGAAGCGTGGCTGGATAAATGCAAAGGAAATAGAAAGAATATGATAGACACCCTGCAATCGCTCGACCAGCAGTGGCTGCTAGCTGTTAATGGCATGCACAACGGTTATCTTGACGCTTTCATGTGGGAGGTGTCGAGAGTCTATTCGTGGGCGCTCATTCTGGTGGCTGTGTTGGTTGTCAATGTGCGCATGGGATGGAGACAGACTCTGTGCTTCGTACTGGCTGTGGCTGTTGCCGTGTTGCTTGCCGACCAGGTTGCGTCGAGCATTATCAAACCGCTGGTTGAGCGCTTGCGTCCCACTCACGATCCGTCGCTCGCGGGACTTGTGCATGTGGTGCGTGACTACCGCGGCGGCATGTATGGATTTGTATCTAGTCACTCGGCCAACGCATTTGCCGTGGCAGTGCTCGTGGGGCTCATGATGCCTCATCGCGCGGCTATGGGCGCACTGCTTGCATGGGCTTGCCTGCAATGCTACAGCCGCATGTATCTGGGCGTGCATTATCCTGGCGACATCGTGGGCGGCATGATTGTGGGCGTGGCTGCTGCAATGGCGGTTTATGCCGCATGGCGACGTTATGCAACACGCATGCTGGGTGAAAGTGCTTGTGCTTACTCATCACGGGACTCATTGACCGTGGCAGCAGCAGTGGGTACTTCTATGGTGGTCATTGCAGTGGCTGCATTAACAGGAATATAAACTATAAAAATTTTAAAGATATGGCAAAGACTTTAACTTTTAATGAATTGCGAGAAATCAAGAACAGTCTCCCCGAAGGATCGGTACATGAGATTGCTGAAAAACTCAACCTTGAGGTACAGACTGTAAGAAACTACTTTGGCGGCACCGACTATGATGCCGGCGGTGCAATGGGCATTCACATCGAGCCCGGTCCCAATGGCGGTTTTGTAACCCTTGAGGACACCACAATCCTCGACATGGCATTAGAAATCCTTGCCCGCAAGTAATAAACGGCAAGTCATTTTCAACATATTTAATTCAAGTTTCACGTGTTTCTGGACACCTTGCTAATTTGTTGTCTGGCAGGACAATACTTGAATAACCCCCACCACCGAACGTAGTGGCGGTGGGGAAAGAAACGCAACAAGCACCGCGTCCGGCAGGACGCTAGTCGGAGCAAATTACTGAAACTTAAATGGTTATAACATGTGAAACTTAAAATTCTAACTTAATTAGTTATGAAAAATCTATTAACTATCCTTTGCCTGGGAGCATTGCTTCTTCCCGTAATGAGTCATGCCAGAGGTTTGGCAGTGTGGGGTGATGCTAATTACATCAAGCATCCCACTAGGGGCTTCTATCGCTTTATCATAAGCGAGGGCGAAGAATTTACAGATGCTCAACGCCAGTCGCTCAAGTGGGCTGTGTTCAAGCAGAACCACAACCGAGTGAAGTATGAGTGCAAGTCTCCCAAGTTCCCCAACGAGAGCGCTATGCAGGGCGCATGGTGTGCCGAGTGGAACCTTATCAAGGGCGACATCTACACCCTCGAAGACGGCTCGGTGGCCTCTACAATGTTTCGCGGATACGGTAACCAGCCCACTGTGCTGCTTGCCGATGATGAGTTTATCAATACCCACACTTTCCCTGCCTATAACCGTTATATGGCCGGCGAGGAAATTAAAAAAATGCCTGCTTCGTTTGTCACAAAGATGCGCCAACGCTATGGACGCAAGGTCTATGCCAGCTACGAGGCTGCCAGCTTGCGCGGTGCCAATGGCGTGCTGGCTGTGACCGACTTTGGCGTTGTCAACAACAATAACGCCCTGGTGGTTTACACCTGGCTCGAGAACGGCAAGGAAGTGTGCAGTTATGAGATGCGCCGCGACAATGTTACTCCCGAGGAAAATGTGTACGGCATTTGGTCGCTGGGCGATGAAGGTCTGTACGGACTACCCGAGGTCACTACAATTGCCCGCGACAAGGCAACTGGCAACATTGAGTTCTACGTGGTCCGCTTCGGTGAGGAAAGCACCACTAACATGCACTTTGTGCAGAATGGAAACAAACTTGAACTGAAGGAGAAAACGGCCAAATATGTGTGGATTGACACCAAGGGTATCTCGGCCGACGCTCTTGCTAATCCTGCTCTCGACGAGAGCAAGAACTATACCGAAGGTCTATATAATGTATCAGAAGGCACCCCCGATGACAACGGTTTCGTCTATCGCCATGCCGATTTTGATGTAACAGGCGAGCTGGGTTACGGCGAGGTAGAGGGCAGTCACTATTGCGTTTGGACCACTGCCTTTGATAGCCATGACAACTCCGACCCCACATTTGCTTGGAGCGAAACCCGCCCCGACGGCTCTACATGGGAGCGTGATTTCGGATCAGAGCAGATAGTGGCTGGTATTTGCAGTTTCACTGACGACGTGTATGATCAGATTGTGGTGTGCAAGCGCTGGTATGATGCCTCTCACAAGAAGAGCGGAGTGGGCATCGCCGTGGTATTCCCCGATGTTACCTATGCCAAGTTCCACTACCTCTCGCAGGGATCGTGTTGCGTAGAAGGTGACGCCAAGGTGAAATTTGAGAGCAAGACGATCACCATTGATCACAACAACGGACATTACACAAAGTGGAGGTGGAACGGATTTAAGTTTATCAACGAGAGCAAGTAAATTGCTTACCGTGCAACAATATGGCTGCTTAAAATATCAACGGGCGGGGTGCATTTTGGGGA
>NZ_JAZLLZ010000005.1:0-7486 GCF_045598405.1 Sodaliphilus sp. | reverse complement strand
AACCGGAGTCCAGAGGATGACATATCGCCCCAACTGGAGCTCTTCCCACAAGAAGAGGGGCCCAATTTTGAGAATTACAAGACCAATGCCTATTTACAGGCAGTTAACCAATAGAATTAATCAAATCCCGATTTTTATCGGGCAGCAATATATCTTTTTATTCTATAGAAGGCACTGAGGGTACAGTACAGATTAAGCCAGATTTTCCCATTGATTTGATGCGGTTGTCCCGATCTTTTTCCCAGCACAAAGGTTATTGTGCAAGTGTGAGATGAATGGTTTTTTCTTGACTTTTTAGGTTGTATGGAAAAAAAAACGAGGCCCTGCGGTGTTGCGGAGCCTCGGTTTCTATGGTGAATTGATGAGATTTAGCTTTTACCAAGCACAATGTTGATGCAGCTGTTCACGTCGCTGATGTCGATGTTGCCGTCGCCGGTTACGTCGGCACGGCCGGCATACTTGCTTGCGCTGTCTTTGCCCAGCAGGATATTAATCAGGATATTTGCGTCGCTGATATCCACCTGGCCGTCGCCGTTCACGTCTCCCTTCTTTCCAGCATCGGGGAGGTCGAGGTCGAGAGAGTATTCGTCAACGTCCGAGTTGTCAAGCTGCAGGTAGCAGTAGCCCGGAAGAACTCTTTCATAGCGTGCCTTGATGAACTTTTTCTTGCTTGCATCCCAGTAGTAAGAGTTGGCATGGTTTCTCAGTTCTACAGCCGATTGGTTCACGGGTGCCAGATTGTTTGTAACCCTCTGGATATTAGACGATACATGGCGCAACTTATAAGACTTTCCGGGCTCAAGACCGGTGAGAAGCACACCATGCTGTCCGCCCACGACATAAGTCCTCTCGTCGGTGATAACTTTCTTTGTAGTCTTGTCGGCACTCTTGATGAAGTAGCCCTTGAGGCCAGAGTCCGAGATGTTGTAACTGCCGCCGCAACCTAAGTTGAGAGTAGAATACTGCTGCGGGTAGATATAAACGCCAAGGTAATAGTCGCAAGTCCTGGTGGTAGCGCTTGAGAACTTCCAGCTGATGAAGTCGCTGTTGTAGTACCACTCGTGGAGTCGGTCGAAGGGAACGTAGAGGTTGAAGTTATCGGCATTGGCACCGAAGAACTGTCCGCCGTACTCGGGCAGCGTGCTGCTGGTGATGGTAACGTCCTCGAGGTTGGTTGCCAGTGCAAATGCATACTCGCCGATGTAGTTCACGCTCTTGGGCAGAGTGATAGACTTGAGGCCTGTGCCATAGAATGCGTGGTGGCCTATGCGCTCAATGTTGTCGCCGAGATTAACGCCAAGGTCGAGTTTAGCGCCCATGAAGCAGCTGTCCTCCACCTCACGCATGTAGTACTTCTTGCCCATGTTGTAATAAGTGTTGGTCTCGGCAACACGGGTTGTGAAAGAGCGGTTGGTGCGCAGGTTCTTGTTGTAAACATACTTAGCTGTGCCGTCGTAGGTCACACCGTTGATAGTGAAGGGTGTGAGTTGGTCTATAGAGATATATGCGGTGGCATATTGGCTCTGAGCAACAGTGGTGTTGGTGAAGTCGTAGGCACCAGCCTCAATCTTCGGACTGTAGTTCTTGAAAGCAGCGATACCGCGGTACTGATTCACATAGCCCACCGGCACAAAGATGGTAGCGCTCAGGGGGATGGTGCTCCAGCCCAGTTGAGCATTATAGGCAGCCCGTGAGTTGAGATACAGCTCTTCAAGGCTGTTCATGTCGGCAAACGCATTGTTGTTTGATGCCATGTAGGTGCAGGGGACAAGCAGTTTCTTGATTTTTGAGTTAGCAAATGCACGCGAGCCAATTTGGTACACGCCAAATGGCAAGATGAGCTGGGTGAGGCCAGTGTTTACAAACGCTCCGTCACCGATTTTGGTGAGTAGTGTAACAGACTCGTCAATCTGCAAATCGGTGAGTGAAGAACAATTACGGAAGGCATGATTGCCAATCTCCGAGATATTGCCTAACTTCACTGTACGCAAGTTAGTTGCGTCTTCGCAAAGCGACTCGGGCAGAACAGTGATATTGGTAAGACCAGTCAAGTCGAGTGTTTGAACAGAATTGTCACATACTTTTTTTACAAAACTGTTGACCTTAATGAACACAGAATTGTTAAGGCCTACTATCTGTTGGGGTGCAGCGATTTTACCTCTAAGTTGAGTTATCTTAGCTTCAATAGGATTAGAAGTGCTATTGTTGAGGGTAAACTTTGAAGTGCATACATAATAAATCATGCTGACATTTCCATCAATATAATACTCTTGTTGGAGGTCATAAGCCGCTGAGTTATAACTAACGCTCTTCAATGTGTTCCACATTTTCTTATCCTTGAAAAGGTTATAGTCGGCATCCGGCGGTAACACCAAATCCACTTTTGACGGGTCGCTCACAAAGGTGTGCTCACCCCAGTCTTTGGTAATCCAACTGGGAGTGTAGCCGCTGTAAAAAATTCGAGTGAGCGATGTCTCGGCGAAAACTTCGCCATAGAATTCGGTAACCGACGAGGGTATGTAGACCAGCGTGAGTCCAGTACACTTGTAGAAAGCGCGTGAACCAATCTTCTGGACACCGTAAGGGATTCTCAGGTAAGCTTCAGTTACACAACCTTGGAATGCAAAGTTGGCAATCGAGGTAACATAGTACTTCTTGTTGTTGTAAGTGACGAAACTGGGAATTTTATCAACTTTCAGCGTTGAAGACTTTAAGCCTGTGACCTCTACTTCCCCTGGGGTACTTCCCGAGGGTTCCTTGGTAATGTCGTAGTTATAATTTCCTACGGTAATGGCCCATGACGACATTGCGGTCATAAACAACATGATGAATAATAAAACCTTTTTCATATTAGCTATTATTTTATTTGTAATTCAAAGTAAAACAAGAGATTTTTCTTTAATTCACAAAAGTACTAAATAAATGTAAGTTAACAAATTACCCCCCCCCCCCCGATTTAAGGAATATTAACAAAAAAAGTTAGCCGGGTGGGGCTGATAGCCAGGATAGTATAGATAGCCGTGATAGGGTTTCTATACTATAACGGCTATCCAGGCTACAAAAACTATCCATGCTATAAAAAACATGAGGCCCCGCAACGTTGCGGAGCCTCGTGCTTTTATCGTGGAGTGCGGGTCGTTACTTTACAAGTACTTTCTTGCCGTTGATGATATTCACGCCGGGCTGGGGTTCCTTGAGCATTCGGCCGTTGAGGTCGTAGCATGTCGATGTAGCAGGTGTGCTGATGTGAACATCGTTTATGCCCGACATGGGGTTAGCATCCACCTTGATAAAGGGGCAGTATTGGCCGCAGTAGAGGCGTAGTGTCTGGGGCTCACCTGAATATCTATAAGAGAAAGAGCCTTCGCACTCGTCGTTGATGATGTCGGCAATCTTTGTGCCTTCACCATCAGTGAGGTAGGCATAATAACCGTTCTGATAGTTGCAGCCACCGACGGTGATTTCTACTTCGCTATCAACTGCGAACTCAATAGCATACCAGCACCAGCCGTGATTGTCCTGATGATAATATGTCATGTGATCAGGATTATATGTAATCTGCTTGACACCAGTTGGCAGCTCGGGAGTTGCAGTCAACAGGCTGATTTCGAAGTCTTGGCTTTGTGCCCAAGACAAAGACGCTCCCATCACTAACAGGAAGGTCAATAATGCACCGATTCTTCTTTTCATAATTTTCTAAAATATTTTAAAAGTTGTTTGAATTATCCTTTAGCTTAGCCTTTACCAAGCACAATGTTGATGCAGCTGTTCACGTCGCTGATGTCGATGTTGCCGTCGCCAGTTACGTCGGCACGGCCGGCATACTTGCTTGCGCTGTCCTTGCCCAGGACGATGTTGAGCAGGATATTCACGTCGCTGATATCAACCACGCCGTCACCGTTCACGTCGCCCTTCAAGCCGCTGTCTTCTCCCTGGATGCTGTAGAAGTCCTTCCAGATGCTGGTAGTCTTGTAAGTGTTTACGCTTGCCTGGGGTACTATCAGCTTAGTAGTCTTGTAAGTAGTGAATGCGTCGGCATTATTAACAGTGGGAGGATTCTTGGTCTTAACAGTGAGTGTGTTCAGCGCGCTGCAGCCGTTGAAGGCCTTGCTGCCAATATAATTGACGTTCTCGGGAATCACAAACTCTGTGAGAGGACAGCCTGCAAATGCACTGTTGCCGATGCGCATAAGTGACTTCATCTTGTCGGTTGACACGCTTGTATAGTTAGCATTAGCAAGGCAGTTGTCGCCAAACTCTGTTATGCGGTATCGCTTGTAGTCGCCGTTGCTCCTGTCAATCTCTACATCGGCAGCACCAAATTTGCCACCTTTGCTTACTGCAGCAACAGCGGGGTGGTAAACATACTTGGCAAAGCCATAAGACACATCTCCTTCATAGTCGCCAATGGAGTTACTAGTCACGGTCATGTAATATGCTGTATTTCCGGGAACTCCATTGTTATAGGTAAAGTCGTGACCGCCGGCAGTGATGTTGCTTGCCACTTGTTTCCAGTAATTCTGGGCCTTATACTTATCTACGCTCTCGGTGGGAACGTAAACCTTGGTGTTTTTATTCTTTAAGCCATCAATAGTCCATATATAGTCGCTGTGCTTGAAATCTTCCATCTTGTCGTAATCGACATTGAGGACAAGTTCCTCGAGTTGGTTGAGACCATCGAAGAATAGACTATGAAGCTGGGTAGCCGATGAAGGAATACGCATCTTCTTGATGGGGTTGCCATAGAAAGCACTAGCTCCCAGATATTTTATGCCATAAGAGAACATCAGGTCATTGGCAATTTTGCAGTCTTCAAATGCATGGTTCTCGACCCTCTTGAGGTTGGGGTTGAGGTTGAGCTTGGTGATATGGTCGCGATAAATGAAGGCATCCTCCATGATGGTTTCCACATTCAAGCCCAGTGTCACAGTGTGGCACTTGTCGCCAGAGCCGATGAGATGCGTATTGGCAAACACACGGGGACCAATGCTTGTCACGGCATATTCGTTACCCATTTCGTCTTTAATTGATTCAGGAACTACGAGTTTGCCACCTACCTCGGTATCGGCATAAATTGTCTCCTTCATCACAAGGCGGACTTGACCATCGTAAGTTTTGCCGGTACCATAGCGGCCGTAGCTACTGTTGCTGGTCACTGTGTAAAATGTAGCCGATGTTTCACCATTGTCTCTCTTGTAGTCTTTGGTCTCCAAGTCATAGGCTGTTCTACCGTAATTGATTTGTTTCCAGTCTTTCCAGTAATTAGCTGATTTGTAAGCTTCCTCGGCTTCTCGGGGAACATACAGGTTAATCTTCTTGGAATTGGCAAACATGGTTGATGGGATAATGGGAGGAGTGGTCAGGTTGATGTATAGTTTTTCAAGACTTGGACAGTTGTAGAATGTGTTTGTGCCAAGGTAATTTACCGAGCTGGGGATTTTTACACACATCAGTTGTGAGCAGTGTGCAAATGAGTAAGACTCAACGCTCTTTACTCCATAAGGCAGATATACAACAATAGTGGGACACTCATAGAAGCATTGGTTCTTGAGAGCCGTCATTCCGGGCATGAATTCTTTTTCCGCGATAGAATTTTCACCGCCGCGGGGCCACAGTTTCAAGGCATAGGTGCCGTCGGTCTCTTTGCAGTACAGCGCACCGTTGTAGTCCTTCAAGTTCTCGTTATAGCTTGATACCTTAAATTTCTTGATTGCAGTTGTGTTTCGGTCAAAGCTGCGATAAATTTCCTTAACTGTGCTAGGGAGGTAGAACTCCGGATTCAAACTTGTGCATGAAGCAAATGCATTATCTTCAATCGTTTCCAGTCCTTCATTGAGAGTCACAGTTTCAAGAGCTGTACATTTTTCAAACGCTGACTTGCCTATAGTGGTGAGATAGCGAGAACCGGTAAGGTTGACTTCGGTAAGTGGGGTCTGGTAATAGCATGCGCTATCGGCAATGGCTACAAGTTTATAGGTGTAACCATCAACGCTATAGGTGCTCTTGTTTAAAACGAGAGATCTTCTGGTATTTGTATCGATGAAGCCTGTAAGGGTAAATTCACCGTATGACAGCCTTGTGGGAGCCTTTGTAACACTGAAACACGCTCCTGTGTCATAGATGAAGTCATAGCCCGACTTGCTGCGGCTGATGTACTTGAAGTGTGAGAACGCTGCATGTTTCTTGAACAGGTTCACTACATCTTTAGTGCCACTCCAGCGCAGATACAGGTACATGTCGGCATTCTTGGGGAATGCGTCGGCATGGATATAGGCATCCGTGAGATCTTCGTTTGTGTAAATCACCAGGTTTAGCTTGGTACAACCGGCAAATGCGTTAGCCGAGATGTAAGTACATGAGCTGGGAATTCTTACCTGTTTCAGGTTAGTACATCCTTCAAACGAACTCTTGTAAATGGCAGTGTTGCCATAGTCGATTGTCACGGTTGTGATGTTGGTCTTGCCCTTGAAGGCGTACTCGTCGATGCGGTCAACCTGGAATCGTTGTCCATCATGCTCAATAGATGTGGGAATACGCAGGGCAAGATCATTCTGTGCAGCACCTGTGGTGCTAAGACCAGTAACAGCTGCAATGGGGTAATTCTCGCCCATGGTAGTTGTCACGACGCGATAACTCACGTTGCCGTCCGAGAAACGGTCTCCGGCGGCAAATCCCCATGCCTGTACGGCAATTAAGGCAATAGTCAATAGCGATAAAATTTTCTTCATATTTTTGTTGTTTTGGTTAATTATCGTTTTATGTAGAATACGTCAATTATTGCAAAATTAACAAATTATACTTGCTTAACAAATACCCCCCCCCATTTTTAAGATTTATTAACGGTGTATCAGGCGATTGGTAACTATTCAGCAATGGAACTCCCCGCGCGGATCTCACTGAACTCACTGATTTTTTCATTGAATATATATATATTGTGGATTTTTTAGACCTCAGTGATGTTGTAACTTTGGTTAACCGCTGGTCGCAGACCTGCGGGCTGCCGGTGGGGGTATAGTATCAACAAACAGATGAGGATGTGTCAAAATGCGAAATCAAGTTGAGGTGCGGACGACACTCCCGTGTCGTCCGCACGCTCGGAACGAGCGTAGTACATTACGCAATTGCTTGAATATAAGCGTTCTAAGAACACTGCGGACGATACGGGAGTATCGTCCCTACCTGCTCTTGTTTTTGCATTGTACTCTACCAAAGCGCATTTTGACACACACTTCATTACATCGTAACCGCTGGCCGCAGTTGCGGTGCAATTTTGATGCGTTTGACATGTAATCTGACGATAATGTTGTCTGGATAGCGTCTTGACGACGAAGTCGTCACATTGCATTAAAGAATCCCGTATTTTGTCCCCTATACAAATAGGCATAATTGCTAGTGTTTTACATCCAAACGTGCCAAATCAGCCGATTCTATCCGCTAATCAGTTGCAAAATTAAAAGTAAACGAATAAAAACACTCATAATAATCT
>NZ_JAZLLZ010000004.1:0-40047 GCF_045598405.1 Sodaliphilus sp. | reverse complement strand
AACCACCAAGCACAAAAATGTGCCTGGCTACCTTCTTTTTGCCCAAGCTCACGCAAAAAACGGCAAAAACAACGCCAAATGGCGTAAAAAACGTTAAATTACACTCAATTTATTTGGATTTCAACATAGAAGACACAGAGGTCACAGAGATTGTATCCTCCTATCTAAATAGACCACAGATTAACCAGATTTTTTTCTTTAGGGAATTCTTGCCGAGATTAAACAGATGGCAAAACGCAATGTACCCAAAAAGTAACAAAAGCAATCTGGTTAATCTGAAATATAATTCCCTTATTTCTGGTTAATCTGTGGTCTCTTGACAAAAGAACAAAAGAAATAATTTTTAGTTGATTTTTAGTCAATTTCAAGCGCAGCGCCCTTTTTTTACTGAGGCGATCTGAATAGGTGATGGCGCTACGCTTGAAATAAACTGAAAATAAACATAAAATATAATCTCTGTGCCCTCTGTGTTTCTGTGGGAAATAGAAAAAATCTGTTTAATCTGCTTTTCTATGATATCCTCCCCGAGAGGAAAATAATCCCTGATTTTCTACTCGTTGCCTGTGGGCTTCCAGACGAATAGTTTGTCGCTGGGGCGTATCTTGGCATCGGTCTTGATAGAGAAATGTTCGCCCTTGACGGCTTTCTCCACGGGCTTGAGATCCACCCTTATCTCCTCCACAGTGGTGATAACAGCGCCTGTGGTGGGGCCTGTGATGACAATCTCGTCACCCACCTTTACCTCGCCAGCCTCGACCAGGAACTCTGCCACGCCCAGCTTGCCGAAGTAGCGTATGCCCTTGGCGGCATACACCTTGACACGCGTTGCGCTTGAGCCATATTTCATGGTCCACTCGCCCAGTCGCTGACCCTGGTAGTAGCCGTCCCAGAATCCGCGGTTAAACACCATCTTCAGGCGCTCGTCCCAGCCGGCAACGAGTTTCTCGCTGTAGGTGCCGTCGATGATGCTTTCCAGCGCCTCATGGTAGCAGCTCACCACCGTGCGCACATACTCGGGACCGCGCGCACGGCCTTCGATCTTGAACACGCGCACGCCGGCATCGACCATCTTGTTGAGGAAATGGATAGTTTTGAGGTCCTTGGGCGACATGATGTACTTGTTCTCGATGTCGAGCTGGTTGCCCGTCTCACGGTCGGTCACGGTGTAAGAACGGCGGCATATCTGGCGGCAAGCGCCGCGGTTGGCGCTATATCCGCTCTCGGCAAGGCTCAAGTAACACTTGCCCGACACTGCCATGCACAACGCGCCGTGGCAGAACATCTCGATGCGCACCGGCTCGCCGTGAGGGCCACGCACGTCGTCGTTCACTATGGTGTCGTGGATGCCGCGCACCTGGTCCATGTTGAGCTCGCGCGCCAGCACCACCACGTCGGCCATCTGTGAGTAGAACTTCACCGCCTCGCTGTTGCTCACGTTCACCTGGGTGGAGATGTGCACTTCCACGCCCGTGCTGCGCGCATAGAGGATGGCGGCCATGTCGCTGGCTATGATGGCGCTCACGCCTGCCTGCTTGGCCGCGTCGATGATGCGGTGCATGTAGTCCACGTCGCCGTCATAGATGATGGTGTTGACTGTGAGATAACTCTTCATGCCGTGCTCGTGGCACCATTGCGCTATGGTGTGCAAGTCGTCGATGCTGAAGTTCACGCTCGAGCGTGAGCGCATGTTCAGACCCTCGATGCCGAAGTAGATAGCATCGGCCCCACCTTGCCAAGCGGCGGTGAGCGATTCCCACGAGCCCACAGGGGCCATTATCTCAAAGTCTTTTCTATCCATAGTTGTTTTATTATTCTTTCGTTACTAGCGTTATTGACGTTATTAACGTTAACGATATTTACGTTACTATCGCTCTGTTTTATTCATTTTCATCAGTGTGATGATGCCCTCGTGGCCGGTGTTCATGAGCAGGTCCAGGATGCTGAGCCCGGGCAGGAAGCCATGTCTTTCTTGCCACACCTGGTAGTAAGGGACGTCCACGATGGGCAGGCGGTCGGGCTTCTTGGTGCCTATCTTGCCACGCAGGTCCGTTGCCCCATGGGCGTCGATGTCGCAAGCGCGGGTCATCTCCACCGGCAAGTCCATGAAGTCGATGACGAGCTGCTGCATCTGCTCGTTGTAGTCGAGCAGCCACTGCTGATGACCCATGACGATGGCCTCAAGGTCGGGGGCGATGTAGTCGAAGTAGGGCGAGCGGCCGTAGGCCGAGAACAAAGCGCCCCAGTGCAGCCTGCGCCATGAGGCATGCTCGCTGATGCGCACGTCGCTCATGGGCACGGGCATAGCATTAGTCTCACCCACCAGCGGCACGGTGAGCTGCTGCACACCGTTAGGCCCTGCTATTGCATAGCGGTGATGGCTGTGCCGCAGCGGCAACCGCACCTCGGCGGTATCCACAGCCACAACTCCAGCCTCCACGCACGCCGCATAATAGCGCACACTGCCAGCACACATGCTACCCGTCAGTATCATACTTCTAGATGAGAGATAAGAGATGAGAGATAAGAGATGAGAGATTAGAGATAAGAGATTAGAGAATAAACTCTTAAACTCTTAAACTCTTAAACCTTTACTTCTTATCCGGATTAGGAGTCTTGAAGATGCGGTTCCAGCGCACGCCCAGGCCTCGCTTGTCCTTGTCGAAGGAGATGAGCACGATGTGCGGCGTGCCGATGATGTGATCCTCGGGAACGAATCCCCAGAAGCGCGAGTCGAGCGAGTTGTCGCGGTTGTCGCCCATCATCCAGTAGTAGTCCATCTTGAACGTATAGGTCGTTGTCTCCTTGCCGTTGATGTATATCTTGCCCTCCTTCACCTCGAGCGTGTTGCCCTCGTAGTTCTTGATGCAACGCTCATACTTGGGCAGATTCTCCATGGTGAGGTGCAGCGTCTTGCCCTTCTTGGGAATCCAGATGCGGCCCATGTTGTTATGGGTCCAGCCGTAGTTTTGTCCCACGGGGAACGAGATCACGTTCTCGGTGGTCACGTCGAGATGCTGGTCGGTGATGCGCTCCACGGTCTTCACCCAGGGGTAAGACTTGAGCTGTGCCACCATGTCCTTGGTGAGAGGCAGCTCGTAGAACTGCCCGTTGAAGCCACGGTCGTCCACGCTCACGCCCAGCTCGTCAAATGTCTCATCGCTGATGGCGGTGCCGTCGGTAACCACGATGTAGTTGAACTGCACGTTCTCGGGCTCGTCGAGAGCCTTGCCGTCGATATACACCACGCCGTCCTTCATCGAGAACCACTCGCCAGGCAGACCCAGGCAGCGCTTCACATAGGCGTCGCGGCGGTCAACGGGGCGATATATCACCTCGCCAAACATGTCGCGGTTGCTGTTCACAACCTCACGACCCCTTATCTGCACCAGCGTGTAGTAGTCGGGGTTGGGGCAGTTGAGGGCCACAGTGTCGCCCGCGGGGAAGTTAAACACCACGATGTCGCCGCGCTCCACGCTGCGCACGCCATTGAGGCGGTGATAGTCGAGCTGCGGGGTCTCAAAGTAAGACTTGCAGTTCAAGAACGGTATCATATTCTGGCACACGGGTATGTGCAGCGGTGTTTGAGGCACGCGCGGACCATAAACCATCTTGTTCACCCACAGGAAGTCGCCGGTGAGCAGCGTCTTCTCGAGCGATGACGACGGAATAGTGAAGTTCTGGCCCACGAAGGAGAACAGGAAATAGACGAGCACCATCGCATACACGATAGCGTCAATCCAGCTGAACACCTTGCGCACGGCATTATTCTTGATGCCCTTCCACCAGGTGTAAGGGATGAACTGCGTGAGGTAGATGTCGGCCAGCAGGAACCACGCCAGCGCAACCCACCAGTTGCCCAGCCAGAAAACCCACACAAAGAAAATCACCGACACGATGCCAAATCGTGCCCAGCGCGTAGGTTTCACGCGTCCCAAGCGTTCCTTGAGACTTCCAGTTTGAGGGTTGTATCCGTTAGCTTTTTTATCAGAAGTTTTGCTCATAATTCAATGTTTAGATTGTTTATCATGCGAAATTAGTGATTTTTCACGACATAGCACTAATTTTTTAGCCACAGAATACACCCGCAGAGCAGATTTTTTATCTCCCCATATCTCCCACAGAAGCCCAGAGGCCACAAAAACGACATAAGGGAAACTACAGATTACACAGAAATTATATTTTCAGACAGAAGAAATCATTCTAATTATTTTAATTTGATGGAGGTTCGCTCGGTTCTGAAAATTTCAATCTGTGTCATCAGTGAGATCCGCGCGGGGTGTCCGTGAAAATCTATTGGCGTATAGTTACAAAATTTGTGTTGTTCACACTTTTTGGGGCGAGTTTCGTCTTTTAGATAAATTTTCGTTACCTTTGTAACTGAATTAAAATAAAATACTGCATGAAGAAGATTGTTTTTGCTACTAATAATGCCCATAAGCTGCAGGAGTTGAGGCAGATTGTGGGCGGACGCATGGAGGTGCTGTCGCTGGCCGACATCGGTTGCGACGTTGATATCCCTGAAACCGCCGACACGCTCGACGGGAATGCGCTCATGAAGGCGCAGTTCATTAAGGAACACTACGGCCTGGACTGTTTCAGCGACGACACAGGCCTTGAGATTGATGCCCTGGGCGGGGAGCCGGGGGTGTATTCGGCCCGCTATGGCGGGGTGGCCCACGACAGCGAGCGCAACATGGACAAGGTGCTCACGAAGATGCAGGGCGTGACCGAGCGGTCGGCACGCTTCCGCACCGTGATTGCCCTGATCGAGGGTGACCGCGTGAGCACGTTTGAGGGCAAGGTGGAGGGTACTATCCTCACCGAGCGCCATGGCGAAGAGGGCTTCGGCTACGACCCAATCTTTGCTCCGGTCGAGGGCGACGGACGCACCTTTGCCCAGATGACTGGCGAGGAGAAGAATGCCATCTCTCACCGCGGCCGCGCCACCGCAGCGCTGGTGAAACACCTGCTAGGGTGAAATTAACCTTTTTGCTCCGATTAGCGTCCTGCCGGACGCATACAATTGCATACGTTATACCCCCACCGCCACTATGTCCGGCGGTGGGGGTTCGCTGTCCGCGGCACCGGCTTCGCCGACTTGCCGCTGCTCACTTTGCCGAGCTCGCTTCGCTCGGTTAGGCGGTGGGGGTTGTTTAGATATCATCCTACTGGACAATGAATTAGCATCATTTATTTTACAACCGGGGAGGATTAGCGGCGTTTTAGGGTGACAAATGTGTAGGGGTATGGGTTGCGGTCGTCGGGGGCATGGTGCTCGCTGTCAACCTCTTGCCATTCGTCGGGATTGATGGCCGGGAAATGGGCATCGGCCTCTTCAAAGGTGTGGTGGATGCGGGTGAGATATAGCGTTGTCACCATGTGGAACATGCCGGCATAGACTTGGGCACCGCCTATCACAAACAACTCTCCGGGCATGGTGGCGCTGGCCACTGCCTCGTCGAAGCTGTGCACCATGGTCACGCCCTCGGGGGCATAGTCGGGGTTGCGTGAGATGACAATGTTCTGCCGCCCGGGAAGCGGCCCCTTGGGGAACGACTCGAGCGTGTGGCGGCCCATCATGATGGAGTGCCCCATGGTGATGTTCTTGAAGTGTTTGAGGTCGGCCGGCAGGTGGCACAGCAGCCCGCCCTTGTTGCCTATGGCACCACGCTCGTCGATGACGACAATGGCACTGATTTCACGTCCTTCTTCGGTCATTTTTTTATAGGATTTTTTTATAGGAGATATAGCCTATATAGCCTATATAGCCTATATAGGGTTAAACTTTTAAACTTTTAAACCTTTAAACTTTTAAACCTCTAAACTTTTAAACCTTTATAAAACTACACGCTTACTTGGCCTTTGATGGGGGGGTGGGGGTCGTAGCCTTCGAGGGTGAAGTCTTCATACTTGAAGTCCATCAGGTCTTTCACTTCGGGGTTGAGCTTCATCACGGGCAGCTTGCGTGGCTCGCGGGTGAGTTGCAGCTTCACTTGGTCGAAGTGGTTGCGGTAGATGTGGGTGTCGCCAAAGGTGTGTATGAAGTCGCCTGGCTTGAGTCCTGTGACCTGTGCTACCATCATGAGCAACAGGGCATAAGAGGCGATGTTGAAGGGCACGCCCAGGAAAAGGTCGGCGCTGCGCTGGTAGAGTTGCAGGCTCAATCGTCCGTCGGCCACGTAGAACTGGAACAGCGAGTGGCAGGGGGGCAGTGCCATGCGGTTGACCTCGGCCACATTCCATGCGCTCACGATGTGGCGGCGTGAGTTGGGGTTGTTCTTGATGTCCTCTACCACCTTGGCAATCTGGTCGATGGTACCTCCCTCATAGTCGGGCCATGAGCGCCACTGGTGACCATACACAGGACCCAGTTCGCCGTTCTCGTCGGCCCACTCATTCCATATCCTCACGCCGTGTTCCTGCAGGTAGCGCACGTTAGTGTCGCCCTTGAGGAACCATAGCAGTTCATAGATTATTGACTTGAGGTGCACTTTCTTGGTGGTGAGCAAGGGAAATCCTTCCTCCAGGTTGCACCGCAGCTGGTAGCCGAACACGCTGCGAGTGCCGGTGCCGGTGCGGTCCTCCTTGAGAGTGCCGTTTTCCATCACATGCTTGACGAGATCGAGATATTGTTTCATGTAGTATATATTACTGTTTTATTTACCTAGAATTTCATTTGTAACCTCGTTGAGGTCGGTTATATCGATGGTTCCGTCACGGTTCACGTCGTCACGGTGGTGCTTGTCGGTGCTGCGGCCAGTATCATGTTGATGAGGCGGTTAGCATCGCTCACGCCGGTTACCTTGTCGCCGTTGACATCACTCAAGGGGAAGGGCGAATACTCGTCGGTAATTCCTATAAACCTGTCCCATCCGGCCTCATTCTTGTAGGCGCCAACGCATCCCTTGGGAACATACAGCTGTGCGTGGTAATACACATCGGCATCAAAGTCAGAATCTGGGCGTATGGGAGTTGTCATGCGGCATTCAATGTCGGCGAGGCCTTTGCAACCATAAAAGCCAGACAATGTGGTAAGAGTCGAAGGCAGTGAAATAACTTTCAAGTCGTTACAACCCACAAAAGCATTACCAAGTTCGGTAATGCCCTCGGGCAGATACAAAATGCGCACGCCAGAGAATGAAAAGGCACTATTATTAATCTTGCGCAGGCTTGTGGGAAGATTTGTTATTTGCTTGAAGGCTTTACAATAACCAAACGCATTGTTTTCTATCTCCTTAAGGCTTGAAGGCCACTCGACATGTGTCAAGGCAGAACACTCATAGAAATTGAAACTTTCGATCTTTTCGATCGAGTTAGGCAAGGCAATGCTCTTGAGAGATGTGCATGACCGAAAAGCACTCATCCTAATCTCTTTGACAGAGTTAGTCATAGAAATGTCTTCAAGCGAGGTGCATCCTTGAAAACACCAGGCGTCCACTGACCACACACCGTCGAGTAAGGTCACTTTCTTGAGGCTGGTACAATTCAGATACGCGCCAGAGGATACCGATGTAACCGAACCGGGGATAGTTGCCGAAATCAGTTCGGTGTTATTCTCAAATGCTGAACCAGAAATATATTTCACTGGCAGAGTCTGTCCGTTATAGGTAATCTCGGCGGGAACGACAAGGTTCTTGGTACCCGGCTCGCATCCTATAACAGAGGCCGAGCCGTTAGACCCAGTGTAAGTTCGATACTTAATGGCGTTGATTGTAACCTCGTCGGCAAGCATTGCGCTCCATGACATGATTGCGCAGGCAACGAATAGTAATATTTTTTTAGTCATAATAGTATCTCGAATTTATTTGTTTCGGTTTTTGAAACAAATTGTTTAATATGTGCACAAAGATAATTCTTTTTGTTGAGAAATGAAAGATACTAGCACTTGTTTTTTCATCTATGGCGGGTTCTATTAATTCTGAAATAAGTTAATTGATTATTTCGGCCGCTTTTGAGCCTGTTTTGGTATCTTTTTGACATTCAGTCACAAAGCCCGCTTCGCTCCCTCTTCATGCCAAAAATCTACTCAAAACATATCTCAAAATCGCCTCGACATAATTTATAGAACCCGCCTTATAGTGACAATAAAGCAACGCGGCGGGGGCACATTGATTGTGTCCTCGCCGTGTTATTAGGTTGAAAAACGGTTTATTTCTTGTTGTAAGCCTCGAGTGCTTTTTCCAGCACGATGAGTGCGCGCTTGAGGTCGTCGATCTTGAGCACGTAGGCCATTCTCACCTGGTTCTTGCCTGCGCCCTTTGTTGCGTAGAAGCCGGTAGCGGGAGCCATCATCACGGTCTCGCCCTCGTAGTTGAACTCTTCAAGGCACCACTGGCAGAAGGCGTCGCTGTCATCGACGGGAAGCGACACCACGGTGTAGAATGCGCCCATGGGCATGGGTGAGTAAACGCCGGGGATCTTGTTCAGGCCTTCCACGAGACAGTTGCGGCGAGCGATATACTCGTCATAGACGGCTTTGTGGTATTCCTGGGGGGTGTCGATCGATGCCTCGGCAACAACCTGGCCAATGAGCGGTGGGCTGAGTCGTGCCTGGGCAAACTTGAGCACAGCAGCACGCACAGCCTCGTTGCGGGTGATGAGTGCGCCGATGCGGATGCCGCACTCGCTGTAGCGCTTCGACACCGAGTCGATCATCACCACGTGGTCCTCGATGCCCTCGAGGTGCATAGCGCTCACATAGGGGGTGTCGCTATATACATACTCGCGGTAAACCTCGTCGGCAAAGAGATACAGGTCATATTTCTTCACCAGGTCGCGCAGCTGCTCGAGTTCCTCGCGGGTGTAGAGAGTGCCGGTGGGGTTGTTGGGGTTGCATATCATGATGGCGCGTGTGCGCTCGTTGATAACCTTTTCAAAGTCCTCGATGCTGGGCAGCGCGAACCCGTCCTCGATGTGTGTGGTGATGGTGCGCACCACTGCCCCGGTCTCGCAAGCGAAGCCCATGTAGTTGGCATAAGCGGGCTCTGGGATGATGATTTCGTCGCCGGGGTTGAGGCAAGCCATGAAGGCAAACTGCACAGCCTCGCTGCCGCCGCATGTCACGATGATGTCGTCGGGGGTGAGGTTGATGTTGTATTTAGCGTAGTAGCCCACCATCTTCTCTCGGTAAGACTGGTAGCCCTGCGAGGGTGAGTATTCCAGCACGGCGCGGTCCACAGTCTTGAGCGCGTCAAGTCCCTCTTGGGGAGTGGGAAGGTCGGGTTGACCGATGTTGAGATGGTAAACTTTCACGCCGCGTTGCTTGGCTGCCACTGCATAGGGAGCCAACTTGCGGATGGGAGATGCGGGCATGTCGATGCCACGCTGAGCAATCTTAGGCATAAATAAATTTAGTTTTAGGTTTATCTTGGAGTGGGTTTTATAGAGCCCACATTAATATATTTGCATGGCAGCTATACACCAGTAGAGCTTTTTGCGGACTCCCCGCGCAGATTTCACGGATAACGCAGATTTAATAATAACTGAAAGAAATTAAAATAATTAGAATAATATTTCTTTTTCAGTTAAGTCAGAGATCTGTTGTTAATTTTTTCGTGAGACCGTGAGATCTGCGCGGAGGATATTACCCAAAATACCATTGGCGAATAGTTACTTTTGCATGCGAAATTACACAAAATTTCTAAACGACACAAGTTTTTTGGCTTGTGAAATGCTTATTAACTCAACTTTAGCATGTAAAACCATTTGAGCCTCACCTATTTGATCCGATTAGCGTCCTGCTGGACGCGGTGCTTCTTGCATTTCTTTCCCCCACCGCCACTTCGTTCGGCGGTGGGGGTTATTTAGGTATTGTCCTGCCGGACAATAAATTAGCAATATTTATTATCAAATGCTAAAGTTGAGTTATTAATATGTGAAAGACGAGCCGCCCAGGAATTCTCGCAACAGCGATGTGCTGGGGATGTCTTTCTCATCGAGGGGCTCGAAGTAGTTGAGGAACTTGAGCAGCCTGTGAGCCTCGGCATACTCTGGCGAGTTGACGGGCACCTGGCGCAGCACAGGCTCGGCGTGCATCTTCATCACCGCAAGCTCGAAGATGAGCGACGAGTTGAAGGTGGCGTCGGCATTCTCCTGGAAGGGATAGATCCACTTGTCCTCGCCACGGCGCACGCTAGCCCAGCGGGCAATGGTGCTCTGGGCGTTGCTGCCGCGATACTTGTTGTCGCGCACGATGCGGCGCAGCAGGCGGTTGTCGCTGGTGGGGATCCAGTTGTGGTCGTCAATGCTCAACGTGGTGAGGGCGCTCACATAGAGGCGGAACTTCTGCTCCTCGGGAATCTGCTTGGTGAGCTCGGGGTTGAGGCCGTGTATGCCCTCGATGAGGAGTATGTTGTTCTTCTCGAGCTTGAGTGTGTTGCCGCGGTACTCACGGCTGCCGGTGGTGAAGTTATAGGTGGGCATAGCCACTTCCTCACCGGCGAGCAGGCGCGTGAGGTCGCTGTTGAACAGCTCCAGGTCGAGCGCATAGAGCGACTCGTAGTCGTAGTCGCCACTCTCGTCGCGCGGAGTCTTGTCGCGGTTAACGAAGTAGTTGTCCAGCTCTATTACCTTGGGCATGATATAGTTAGTCACCAGCTGGATAGCCAGTCGCTTGCTCGAAGTGGTCTTTCCGCTCGACGACGGTCCTGCGATAAGCACCACACGTGCGCCGCCAGCCTGGTAACGCTTCGCTATCTCGTGGGCTATGGCGGCAAACATCTTGTTGTGCAGCGCCTCGGCCACGTTGATGAGCATGGGCGCCTTCTTCTCCCTGATGGCCTTGTTGAGTATTCCCACGTCGCCAAGGCCTATGATATCGTTGAAAGCCACATAGTCGGTAAACGCCTTGAACATCTTGGGTTGCTTCTCGGCCACAGCAGGCTGCATGTCCTTGTCGGGGGCAAGCAGTATCATGCCGCTCTCGTAGGGCAGCAGGTCAAATGACGTGAGCATGCCGGTGCGAGGCACTAGCGGGCCATAGAAAGCGTCGGCCAGATTGTCGAGGGTGTAGTAGGTGTAATAGAAATCTTTGCAGGTAGAGAGCACGCGCACCTTGTCGTTGAGCCCTTGCTCCTCAAATAGGCGTGCCACATCCTGTGTGGGTTCTTCGTGACGCACCAGCGGCAGGTCCTGCGCAATGATTTCCTGCATGTGGGCCTTGAGCGCCGCCACCATAGAGGCGTCGAGAGTGGCATGCTCGTGCTTGATGCGGCAGTAGTAACCGCCCTTGAGCGAATGCTCAATGCGCAGGCGCTTGCCAGGATAGAGGTCGGTAATGGCCTTGTAGAGAACCATGCACAGCGAGTGCACATAACAGCGCGCTCCGGCAGGATGGCTGTAGTCCAGGAACTCGACCTGTTTGGGGCTGTAGATATTGAAAGACAGGTCCACAACCTTGTTATTAACCAACGCACACAAGGGCTGCATGTCAAGCTCAAGCACGCCCAGAACGTCGAGCAACGAGTCGCCTCCATTCACAGCAACATATTCTTGTGTATTCTTGCAAAAGATTTTTATACTGTTGTTCATCGTTGAATAGTTTTTTTGGTTACAGGTCGTAAAGTTAGTAATATTTTTTTTATATTAATCCTTTTAGCCGAAAATTAACCACATCTTAACAAAACAGCATCATCCTTCTTCCTACTCTCTCCCACAGAAGGCACAAAGATCACAGAGGTTTTATTTTCAGAAATTAAATTAATTTTGCCATCACGGGGACTGTCCCTTTGATGGCATTTTCATGGGAGAAGAAAGGGAGAGAGTCGGGTAAAATGAGCGATATATTTACAAGTGTAAATGTGGGGGCGAAATATGTGCTTTTTCTTGTTTTCAGGGGGTGTTAAAAACTTTTTTTGCCTAAAATTAAAAAAATGGAATTTGGTTTTGTAAATTTTGAAAATAATTAGTAACTTTACACCCTAATTAAAAATAGAGCGAATTTAAAGGAATTAAAGCAACAAAGTTCAAACATCGTCAGTCACAATGGAACAACCAGTTTATCACATACCCGCATTGCTTGAAGAGTGCATGGAAGGTCTTGACATCAAGCCCGATGGCACCTATGTGGACGTAACATTCGGTGGCGGCGGCCATAGCCGTGCCATCATGCAGCGTCTGGGCGAGGATGGGCACTTGTATGGGCTGGACCAGGACATGGACGCCTGGGAGAACCGCATTGACGACCCCCGGTTTACATTTGTACACAGCAACTTTGCCTACCTCAAGAACTTCATGCGCTATCACGGCGTGGAAGGCGTGGACGGACTGCTTGCCGACCTGGGCGTGTCGTTCCATCACTTTGACGACAGCGAGCGCGGTTTCTCGTTCCGCTTCGACGGCCGCCTGGACATGCGCATGAACCGCAATGCCGAGACCGATGCCAGCCAAGTCATCGCCACCTACAGCGAGCAGCAGCTAGCCGACCTGCTCTACCTCTACGGCGAGCTCAAGCAGTCGCGCCGCATGGCCGCTGCCATCGTTAAGGCCCGCCGCTCGGCGAGCATCGAGACCACGGCCCAGCTGGCCGAGGTGGTGAGACCCTTCATCAAGCCCAACCAGGAGAAGAAGGAGATGGCCATGGTGTTCCAGGCGCTGCGCATCGAGGTGAACCGCGAGATGGACGTGCTCAAGCGACTGCTTCAATCGTCGCTCGACGTGCTCAATCCCGGCGGCAGGCTGGTGGTGATCACCTACCACTCGCTCGAGGACAGGCTTGTGAAGAACTTCATGCGCAGCGGCAACATCGACGGCAAGGTGGAGAAGGACTTCTATGGCCGCATCAATGCCCCGCTCAAGGCCGTGAACAACAAGGTGATCGTGCCTAGCGAGGACGAGGTGCTGCGCAACCCTCGCTCAAGAAGCGCCAAATTGAGAATTGCTACAAAGCTTTAAGGTGTGAAAGATTATGGAAACAGAGAAAAAACAAAATAAGAAGAAAGCCAGCCTCTGGAGCATGGCACGCGACATGCGCAAGGGCCGATTCCTGTCGGTGGAGTTTTTCAAGAAAAACTTGGTCTATATCGTCTTCATCATGGGCATGATCGTGATGTCTATAGCCAACAAGTATAAATGCATGACCTACAAGGACGAGGTGATGTCTCTGGAAAAACAGCGCGCCAGCATTGAGACCGACTGGGTCAACTCCAAGGCCAAATACAACTCTATGACCCGTGAGAGCCAGATGACGACACTCATGGACTCTATGCGACTTGACCTTACTTCACCCGAACAGCCACCTTATATTTTATCAACAAAATGAAAAAAAACACTACCAACAAACGCAACTTCATTTCGCGCTACCGCTTCTTTGTGGGAGCAATGCTGTTATTCGCATCTTGCATCGTGTTCAAGATGTTCAAGACCACTGTTGTATATGCCTCGGAATGGAACGACAAGGCCAACAAAGTGCTGACCAGGGTCGATTCCATCGCTCCCGTGCGCGGAAAAATCTATGCCGACAATGGGATGGTGCTTGCCACTAACATGCAGCTATACACCGCCCGCATCGACTGGAAAGCCACAGGCATCAAGCCCGACACGCTGCAGAAGTACCTTCCTGCCCTGTGCGACAGCCTGGCGGCATTTGACAAGGACAAAACACACACTGCCGAGTACTGGCAGACCGAATTGCTCACGTCTTACAAGAATTCAAAGGAAAAAGACGGAAAAAGATTTTACCGCCTGATGCGTGGCCTCACCGGACACGAGTTCAGCCGTCTGGCCTCTTTCCCCTACTTTAACAAAGGAAGTAACAAGTCAGGACTTATTTCCGACCGCGAGATAAAGCGCACCAAGCCCTTCGGAGCCATGGCATCGCGAAGCATAGGCGGCATGAAGCAAGACTCCACGGGCAACTGGCACGGCAGTTCGGGACTGGAATACGCGCTCGACTCGCTGCTCTTCGGCAAGAAAGGTGTCTCCAAGAAAGTGCAGCTCACCAACAAGATCGTATCGACCCCCGACGAGCCCGCCATCCCTGGCTACAATATCACCACCACCATCAATGTGGACATGCAGGATATCCTGGAGAACGAGCTCTACGACATGTGCAAGCTTGCCTGCGCCAAGTGGGCTACCGCCATACTCATGGAAGTGGCTACAGGCGAGATCAAGGCTATCTCTAACCTCACGCTCGACGATAAAACAGGCGACTATGTCGAGGGCACTAACAATGCCGTGATAGGCTATGAGCCCGGATCGGTGATCAAGCCCATCTCTATGATGGTGGCCCTTGAGGACGGCGTGGTGACCGGCCCCGACCACGTGTGGACCACCGGTGCCGTGTGGACCTATGCCGGCAAGACCATCAAGGACCCGCACTCGGCCCCCACACTCACCGCCGAGCAGATTATCGCTCGCTCGTCTAACGTGGGCATGTCGAAGATCATCGCATCAAAATATGGCAACAACCCCGACGGGTTCCGCCAGCGCCTGGAACAGATGGGCTTCTTCGAGCCGTTTAACTCTGGTATCGGCGGCGAGAGAGTGCCCGTGTTCAACAAGCTGGGCAACACCAATGCCGACCGCGTGGCTCTCACGCGCATGGCATTCGGCTACACAACACTCGTGCCGCCGCTGCGCACCCTCGCCATGTATAACGCCATTGCCAACGACGGCAAGTTTGTGCGTCCCCACCTGGTGAAGAAACTCTCGCGTGAAGGCGAGCCCGACTCGATTGTTCCCATTACCTACATACGCGAGCAGGTGTGCTCTCCCAAGAGCGCCCAGTCGCTGCGACAGATGCTCCATGCCGTGGTGTGGGACGACCATGGCACCGCCCACCGCTATCTGCAAGATGACAAGGTGGAGATTGCCGGCAAGACAGGCACAGCCTTTGTCACCGGCCCCGGCGGATATTCTAGCAGCGTCAAGCGATATGCCTTCTGCGGCTTCTTCCCCTACTCGGCGCCCAAGTACTCTTGCATGGTGCTCATGATGGGCTCAACAATGTCGGCAGCAGCCAGCAGCGGCGTCGTTCTCAAGAACACCGCGCTCAAGATGTATGCCCGCGGCATGCTTGGCAACGAGTCTAAATATGAAATAGAGGTCGATGCCAAGGACAACCCCAAGAAGGCTCCACAGGCCAGCGCTTTGCTCTACTCCGACGGCGCTAACGTAGTGAAGAACAAGCTGGGCATCACCAAATCGAAGACTCTGCGTGAGCCATCACAGCCCAAGAGCGGCGTTCCCAACGTGGTGGGAAAGAGCCTGCGCGAGGCTCTCGACCTGCTTGAAAAGAAGGGGCTCAACGTGCAGTTTGCCGGCACAGGATATGTGGTGCGGCAGAGTGTGGCGGCCGGCTCGGCCTACAAGCGTGGCGACCTGGTGACACTAGCGCTTAAACAGTGATTTTTTAAAGGTTTAAGAACGCTGCGGGGCGGCTATAGGAATTTAGGACTTTAAATATATAGGATTTTTAGAAATAAGATAAATGAAGAAACTTGACACCTTATTATATAATGTGAACGTGTTGCGCACGGTGGGCGACCTTGCAGTTGAGGTTGCCGATGTGGTGCGCGACTCGCGCGCTGTGACACAGGGTGCTCTTTTTGTGGCTGTGAAGGGTGTGGCTGTTGACTCACACCAGTTCATTCCGGCAGTGATCGATGCCGGAGCCGTGGCTGTGGTGTGCGAAGACATGCCCGAGCACATCCAAGATGGCATCACCTACGTGCAGGTGGAAAACAGCATCGTGGCACTCGCCCGCATTGCCGGCGAGTGGTATGACCAGCCATCGCGCCGACTCAAACTGGTGGGCATCACCGGCACCAACGGCAAGACGACAACCGCTACCCTGCTCTATGACCTCACCCGTCGCATGGGCTACAAGGCCGGACTGCTATCAACGGTGAAAAACATCATCGACACCGTAGAGATACCTGCCCAGCAAACTACCCCCGACCACCTCACGCTCAACAGATTGCTGCACGAGATGGTTGAGGCAGGATGTGACTATGCATTCATGGAGGTGAGTTCGCACGCCTGCTCGCAGCACCGCATCGACGGATTGCAGTTTGCCGGTGCCGTGTTCTCCAACCTCACCCGCGACCATCTCGACTTCCACAAGACAGTGGAAAACTATATCGCTGCAAAGAAGATGTTCTTCGACATGCTTCCGCAAGATGCCTTTGCGCTTGTTAATATCGACGACAAGGTGGGCCAGGTGATGCTTCAGAACTGCGCCGCCACCCATCGCACCTACTCGCTGCGCGCCATGGCCGACTTCAAGTGCCGCGTGGTGGAGGAACGTCTCGACGGCACATCGCTCATCATCAACGGCAAGTCTATCGAAGTGATGTTCACCGGCCGTTTCAACGCTTATAACCTGTTGAGCGTATATGGCGCAGCGGTGCTCTTGGGATTTGACCCCGAGGAGGTGGCAGTGAACATGAGCCTGCTTCAGCCAGTGGATGGCCGTTTCCAGACCATACACTCTCCGCAGGGCTACACTGGTATTGTGGACTATGCCCACACCCCCGACGCTCTGGTCAATGTGCTCGACACCGTGCGCGACGTGATAGGCAAGGGTGGCAGCATCATCACCGTGTGCGGATGCGGCGGCAACCGCGATGCCGGCAAGCGTCCCATCATGGCACGAGAGGCAGCAAAGCGTAGCGACAAGGTGATCCTCACCAGCGACAATCCCCGCAACGAGGACCCCGAGCAGATTTTGCGCGAGATGCAGGCCGGACTCGACGAGGACGACCGCCACGTGCTCACCATCACCGACCGCCGCAGCGCCATCGCCACCGCTTGCATGCTTGCACAGCCGGGCGACGTGGTGGTACTGGCTGGAAAGGGACATGAGACCTATCAGGAAATCAACGGCGTGAAGCACCACTTCGACGACCGCGAGGAGCTCAAGAAGGCGATGGGGATTTAGTTAAAGGTTTAAAAGTTTAAAGGTTTAAGAGTTTAAAGGACGCTTCGCTTTAAGAACGCCGCGGGCGGCTATATGACTTTAAGACTTTAAGATATATTAGGAGGTTTGATTTAAAGAACTAAAACAATAATAACAATATGCTTTATCATTTGTTTCACGATTTTATCACAGCCGATGTTCCTGGAGCTCGACTGTTTGACTACATCACGTTCCGCTCGGGCTTTGCCCTGGTGCTGTCGCTGTTTATCGCTATCGTGATAGGTAGCCGCATCATCGACACACTCAAGGGCCGCCAGATGCACGACAAGGAACGTGCAGCCAACGAGGGTGGCAACGCATCAAAGCAGGGTACTCCCACCATGGGCGGTATCATTATCATCATCAGCATCCTCGTGCCCTGCCTGCTGCTGGGCAAACTCAACAATGTGTACATGCTGCTCATGATTGTTTCCACCATTTGGTGCGGCGCGCTGGGATTTGCCGACGACTACATCAAGGTGTTCCACCACAACAAGGAAGGCCTCAAGGGCAAGTTCAAGATCGTGGGCCAGGTGGGTCTGGGACTCATCGTGGCAGCAACCATGTACTTGAGCCCCGCTATCGTGATGAACGAGAATATCTCGGTCACCAACACGCAGACTAACGAGCTGGTGGTAAACCACAAGACCACAGCCGAGAAGGCAACCAAGACCACCATCCCGTTCATCAAGAACCACAACCTCGACTACTCGATGTTTTTCCGCTGGGCAGGTAAGCATGCGCAGACCGGAGGATGGATACTCTTCACCATTCTCACCATCCTCGTGGTGACAGCGGTGAGCAACGGCGCTAACCTCACCGACGGTATGGACGGCCTCGCTGCCGGCACCAGTGCAATCGCCGGACTGGCACTCGCCATCATGTGCTACCTGGGAGGCAACGTCATCTATGCCTCCTACCTCAACATCATGTATATACCCGACAGCAGTGAACTCGTGGTATATGCAGCCGCCTTCATAGGCGCTACCATAGGCTTCCTGTGGTATAACTCATTCCCGGCGCAGGTGTTCATGGGCGACACCGGCAGCCTGTGCCTGGGCGGCATCATCGGCGTCTATGCCATACTCATACGCAAGGAGTGGCTGCTGGTGATTCTGTGCGGCGTGTTCCTGATAGAGACCCTCTCGGTGATGCTTCAGGTGGGTTACAACAAGTATCACAAGCGCCGCTACGGCACAGGCAAACGCCTGTTCCGCATGACACCGCTGCACCACCACTTTGCCGCTAAGGAAGAAAGCATCAAGTGGGACTATGTGGTGCACCTCAAGAAACCTATCCACGAGAGCAAGGTGGTGATGCGCTTCTGCCTCATCGCAGTGTTCCTTGCGGTAATCACTTTTGTTACTCTTAAATTGAGGTAAAACTAGATAGCCTAGATAGCTTGAATAGCCTAGATAGCCTGAATAGCCTAGATAGCTTAATGACCTAAATATAAAAAAAATAATATGAAACGAATAGTAATTTTGGGTGGCGGTGAGAGTGGCGCTGGTGCAGCTGTGCTCGCTCATGTCAAGGGTATGGATGTGTTTTTGAGCGACATGGGTCACATTGCCCCTAAATATAAAGAACTTCTCGACAAATACAACATCGCGTGGGAAGAAGGACACCACACCGAGGAGAAGATCCTCAACGCCGACGAGATCATCAAGAGCCCCGGCATTCCCCTCACTGCGCCCCTCATCGTCAAGGCGCAGCAAGCAGGTATTCCCATCATCAGCGAGATAGAATATGCCGGACGCTACACCAACTCCAAGATGGTGTGCATCACCGGCAGCAACGGCAAGACAACTACCACCATGCTCACCCACCACATCTTCACCAAGGCCGGACTCGACACCGGACTGGCTGGCAATGTGGGCAACAGCCTCGCACTGCAGGTGGCAGTAGATCCGCACGACTACTACGTGATAGAATTGAGCAGTTTCCAGCTCGACAACATGTATGACTTCAAGGCCGACGTGGCTGTGCTGCTCAACATCACCCCCGACCACCTCGACCGCTACGACCACAAGATGGAGAACTATGCCGCTGCCAAGTTCCGCATCATGCAGAACATGACTGCTGCCGACTCGTTCATCTACTGGCAGGACGACCCCATCACCGCTGCCCACATGGAGCACGCGCAATGCGGCGCACAACTCATGCCCTTCACGGCCGTGGAGCCCAAGGGACAGTGCGCAGCGCGCTTGCAAGCAGGAGTGGTGACGTTTGATGCCGCTGGCAAGCAGTGGAGCATCGACCGCGACCGCCTGGCGCTCAAAGGCGTGCACAACCTGTATAACTCGATGGCGGCAGGTTTGAGCGCCACAATCATGGGTATCGACCCCGAAGTAATCAAGCAAGCGCTCGCCGACTTCCAGGCCGTGGAGCACCGACTCGAATTTGTGCGCACGCTCGACGGAGTGAACTGGATCAACGACTCGAAGGCTACCAACGTGAACAGCACATGGTATGCCCTCGACAGCATGACGCAGCCCGTGGTGCTCATCCTGGGCGGCAAGGACAAGGGCAATGACTACACCGAGATCGAGCAACTCGTCAAGGACAAGGTGCGCGCCCTCGTGTGCATGGGCGTTGACAACACCAAGCTGCATGCCTTCTTCGACGGCAAGGTGCCCGTGGTGGAGGACGCACGCAGCATCCAGGAATGCGTCGATAAATGCCGCGCGCTGGCTAGCGAAGGCATGACAGTGCTGCTGAGCCCCTGCTGCGCTAGCTTCGACCTGTTCAAGAGTTATGAAGACCGCGGACGCCAGTTCAAGCAGTGCGTGAACAACTTGAAATAAAACACACAACAACTACACAATAAAAATTTAACGGCACATGGCTGAAGAGAACACAATCAAGAAACCAACTACCTCGCACAACTTTACCCACAAGTATGGCGACCCGTGGATATGGGGTATTTTCATCGCTCTGATGATTATCTCGGTGATAGAGAATTACTCGGCATCGAGCGTGCTTGTCAGTTCGAAGGGTATCTTTACCCCCATCATCAAGCACACCGCCTTCTTGCTAGTAGGCGTGGGCATCACCACATTCGTGGCACGGCGCGACTACTACAAGCCGGGGTTCATCCTGCTCTCGGTGCCTGTCCTGAGTGCCTTCACTGTGCTCACCCTCGTCTATGTGAGGTTTTTCGGTGCCATCGTCAATGGCGCCCGCCGCGCCATCAACATTGCTGGCGTCTCGTTCCAGCCTGCCGAGCTTGCCAAGGTGTCGATTGTCACCGTGCTGGCCTATGTGCTTGCGCGCAACCAGGAGAAAAACGGACTGTCTAACAAAGGCTTGCTTATAGCCATAGTCATTGTAGCGCTCTATGCGGCACCCATGATTCAGAGCGGTCTCACCAACTGCCTGTTGCTGGGCGCTATATGCCTCACCATGATTTTAATAGGCGGTTCTAGCTTGAAAAAACTGGCCATTGTGGGACTGGCTGTGGGCTTTATTATGGGCATGGGCTGGCTTGTAAAAAGTTGCGGCGACGACAACGACGAGACACTCAGGAACGCCGAGGCTGCTAAAACCGAACAAGTGGATGTCGCTAGCAAAGAGCCTGTATCGGAGATGGAAGAGGTGTTTGGCAACAACGAGAAAAAGGCAAACGATGGAGATGTCAACCGCTGGGCCATGCGCATGGACCGTGTGATCAAGTGGTGGTACAACGACTCGCTCGTGTACTGGCCCATCGACGACAAGAACTCACAGGAGATGTTCTCACGCATGGCGCAGGCTCATGGCGGCGTTGTGGGCGTGGGCGTGGGCGGTAACCGCGAGGGGGCTCGACTTCCGCTGGCATTCAGCGACTACATCTACTCGATTATCATCGAGGAGACAGGCCTAGTGGGCGGTATCATCGTGCTGGTGCTCTACCTGTCGCTGCTAGGACGAGCCACCATCATCGTGCGCAAGTGCAAGCGTGCATGGCCATCGCTCATCATCATAGGCATCGCATCGGCCATCACCTTCCAGGCACTGTTCCACATGGCCATCAACACGGGCGTGTTCCCCGTGTCGGGACAGCCGCTGCCGCTCATCTCGGCCGGCGGCACGTCGGTCTTGGTCATGAGCCTCGCCTTCGGCATCATGCTCAGCGTGAGCCGCACTATATCAATAGTAAACAAGAGCAACAAGAATAAAGAAGAAGAACCCGAAATCGAGCTCCCCGAGGGACTCGATGCCGAGAACTTAACACAAATAACCCCAAAAAACGTCTGGAAATAACATGAATATACTAGTGAGCGGAGGCGGCACAGGAGGACACATCTTCCCCGCCCTTTCAATAGCAGGCGAGATGCGTCGCCGTTTTCCCGAGGCCAATATCCTCTTTGTGGGCGCCGAGGGCCGCATGGAGATGGAGAAGGTGCCGGCAGCCGGTTTCGAAATCAAGGGTCTGCCCGTGAGCGGATTTGACCGCAAGAACCCCCTCAAGGCCCTCAAAGCAGCCGTGAAACTGATCAAGTGCATGCACCTGGCCCGTAAAATCGTGAAAGAGTTCCAGCCCGACATCGCCATAGGCGTGGGAGGCTATGCCAGCGGCCCCGTGCTCAAAGCAGCGCAGAGGGCAGGCGTGCCCACACTGCTGCAGGAGCAGAACTCCTATGCCGGAGTGACCAACAAACTGCTTGCCAAGAAGGCGAAGTGCATCTGCGTGGCCTACGAGGGCATGGAGCGTTTCTTCGACAAGGACAAGATAGTGCTCACCGGCAACCCCGTGCGCCGCAACCTGCTCGAATGCACCGCCACGCCGCAAGAGGCCCGCAAAGCCATGGGCATAGACCCCGACAAGAAGACCGTGCTCATCATAGGCGGCAGCCTGGGTGCACGCACCGTGAACAACGCCATCAAGGCGCGCCTTGACCAGATAGCCGCGCGCGACGACGTGCAGGTGCTGTGGCAGACAGGCAAGTTCTACGACGAGGAATGCCGCAAGGCACTCGAGCAGTCGGGAGCAAAGAACGTGGTGCAGACGGCGTTTATCAGCAACATGGACATGGCCTACCGCGCTGCCGACCTCGTGGTGTCGCGTGCTGGCGCCAGCTCGGTGAGCGAGCTGCAGCTGCTGGGCAAGGCTTCGATACTCGTGCCGTCGCCCAATGTGGCTGAAGACCACCAGACCAAGAACGCCATGGCGCTGGTCAACCGCAACGCTGCCATCATGGTAAGGGATGCCGATGCCATAGCCACCCTGGTCGATACAATGCTTGTCGCCGTGGACGACACGGCTAAAATAGCTACGCTCAGCGCTGGCGCCGCTGCAATGGCACTGCCGCAGGCTGCCGAGAAAATCGTGGACCACGCACTGAACATCATCAACAAAAAGTAACATTCATTTATCTCTCGCAGGGCACGCAGATTTTTAATTTTCTCTCTGTGGGAGACTCACCAAAGAAAGATGAAAGAATTCAACTCACTATACTTCGTGGGCGCCGGCGGCATAGGCATGGCCGCGCTCGAGCGCTACTTCCTGGCACAGGGCAAGAAAGTGGCAGGATATGACCGCACTCCCAGCGACCTCACCCGTGCGCTCGAGAGCGAAGGCGTGCACATCGACTTCGACGACGACCCAGCGCTTATCCCGCCCTATTGCCTCGACCCCTCCACCACACTCGTGGTCTATACCCCTGCCGTGCCGCAGTCGCACCGCGGCTTGCAGTACTTCACCACCCACGGCTTTGAGGTTGTGAAGCGCGCCAAGCTGCTGGGCATCGTCACCCTGGGCAGCAAGGGGCTGTGCTTTGCCGGCACCCACGGCAAGACCACCACGTCGAGCATGGCGGCCCACATCATGCAGGTGAGCGGCACCGGCAGCAACGCCTTCCTGGGCGGTGTGCTGCGCAACTATGGCAGCAACTGCCTGCTCTCTCCCACTAGCCCCTACTCGGTGATCGAGGCCGACGAGTTTGACCGCTCGTTCCACCACCTCACCCCCTACGTGGCAGTGGTCACCAGCACCGATGCCGACCACCTCGACATCTATGGCAACTACGAGAACTACCTTGAGAGCTTCGCTCACTTCACCTCGCTCATACGCCCCGACGGCTATCTCATCGTGCACACCGGCCTCGACCTCGTGCCGCGCACACAGCCAGGCGTCACCACCTACACCTACTCACGCGACGAGGGCGACTTCCATGCCACACGCATAGTGAAAGACAACGGCACCATCACCTTCGACATGGTCACCCCGTGGGAGACCGTGGAGGGCATCTCGCTGGGAGTGCCGGTAGATATCAACATAGAGAACGCCATCGCAGCGATGGCGGCATGCCGCATTGCCGGAGCCAGCGCCGAGGCAATGAAGCAGGCCATGGAATCATTCATGGGTCCCAAGCGCCGCTTCGAGTTCTGGCTCAAAGAAGACGGCAAAGTGGTCATCGACGACTATGCCCATCACCCCGATGAAATCAAGGCGAGCATCACCAGCGTGCGCGACCTCTATCCCGGACGCAAAATCAGCGTCATCTTCCAGCCGCACCTCTACAGCCGCACCCGTGACCTGTGCGACGGATTTGCCCAGGCTCTGTCGCTGGCCGACGAGTTGCTGCTGCTTCCCATCTACCCTGCACGCGAGCTTCCCATCGAGGGAGTGACCTCTCAAATCATACTCGACAAGGTAACTTGCCCTGTAAAGAGCATTTACACCAAAGAAAATTTGATTAATTCGCTACATTTGCTTAACTTTGAAGTCTGTTTGACACTTGGTGCCGGCGACGTGGTCAACATGCTGCCCCAGATGTGCCAAGAGATTAAACTCCAACAGCGGTGAAGAAGATCGTTAGATACATATTGCTCGTTGTGATGGCCACACTGCTCGTGTGTGGCATCGTGTGGGCGCACGGCAAGGCTTCGGCCGAACTGTGCACCGGCATCGACGTGGTGATCAGCAACGCCGACAGCTCATCGCTCGTTACCGAGCAGGGCATCAAGGACAAGATGAACCGCCTGGGACTCAAAGCGGTGGGAAAACCCGTGGGTAAAGTAGATATCCATGCCATCGAGAGCAAGCTGCGCGAGCTCGAGTACCTCGAGAGCGCCGAGTGCTACATGTCGCCCAGTGGACATCTTGTGATAAAGGTCAAGCAGATCGTGCCCGTGCTGCGAGTATTTGACGGAGACAAGAGCTACTATGTGAACCACGACGGCAAGCAGATGCACGCCGTGGCCGAGTTCCATGCCGACGTTCCCGTGGTGACAGGAAACTTCTCGCCCAAGTACCAGCCCACAAGGCTCCTTCCCCTGGTAGAGTACATCGAGAAAGACCCCACGCTCAAGTCGCTCGTCACCATCATCACCGTGCGCGACAGCAACAACATCTTCATCACACCCAGCATCAGCGGGCACGTGGTCAACATGGGCTCGGCCGACAACTTCGAGAACAAGTTCAAGAAACTCACCGCGTTCTACAAGAACGTGCTGCCACACAAGGGATATGACTACTACGACACCATCTCGGTCAAGTGGAACTACCAAGTTGTGGCCACCAAGCGCGCCAAGGCTGTCAAGATCGAACTTCCCGTCGATACAGCCTACATCGACGAGACGCCGTTTGACATCATCTCTGACGCACCCGCCGATACTACTAAAAAGAAAAATTAAATTATAAACCAGTGTATATATACCCTTTATCATGGATCAGAAACAATATATCGTAGCCATCGAGATTGGCAGTTCCAAGGTTGTGGGAGCCGCTGCACAAGTCAACGACTCGCGCATCACCGTGAACCACTACGAGGAAGAAATGCATTCTAACTGCGTCAACTATGGTTGGGTGCAGAACGTAGAGAACATCAAGAGTTGCATCAACCGCATCCTGCGCCGCCTCGAGAACGCACTTGATGGCGACATAACACACATCTACGTGGGACGAAGCGGCCGCACACTCCACAGCGAGTCGAGCGAGGTGAACCGCAGCATCGACGCTTCAACCGCCATCACCAGCGCCACCATCGAGTCGATCAAGCGCGACGCTTGCCGCACCAGCCTCAAGCGATATGAGACCATCGAGGTGGTGCCACGCGCTTTCTACGTGGACAAGAGCCTCATCACCGACAACAATCCCGTGGGACACTACGGATCGAGCATCAAGGTCAAGCTCAACCTCATCGTTGCCAACAGCAGCATGTTGCTCAACCTCGACCGCGTGGTCAAGGGATTCAATTCCAAGCCCATCGTCACAGCGCTCGCTATGGGTAACCATGTGCTCAGCACCGAGGAGAAACGAAAGGGATGTATGCTCGTAGATATGGGTGCCGAGACCACCACAGTGTCAATCTACAAGAACGGTATGCTGGTTTACCTCAACACTCTGCCCCTGGGCGGACGCAACCTCACCCTCGACATCGCCAACAGCATCCCTGGCGTGCTCGAAGAAACAGCCGAGAACGTCAAGAAGAACATAAACAATCCTCTCGAGGTGCCTCACACCGACTCGGTGGTAATCGAGGGAGTCAACTCGCGTGACGCTGCCAACTATATCAGCGCCCGCGTGGGCGAGATTATCGCCAACATCAACAAGCAGCTCGAGTATGCCGGAGTCACAGCCAGCGAGATGTCGTGCATCGTCCTGGCAGGTGGTGCAGCTCAACTCAAAGGCATCGCCAAGATGCTCGAAGAGAACACCAAGATTGCCACACACAAGGCAACATTGCCTGCCAACATCTATCTCAACAATGCGCTTGCCAATGCTCACAAAGACATCAACGTGCAGCTCATGGCCATCATCGCCGAGGCTTGCCAGGTGATGGACAAGATGGACTCTTGCGTCAAGTTCCGCGAAATCGTGGATATCGACATCCACGGACCCAGAATCCAGCAAGAACCCGTTGAAAAAGAACCTGAAGAAAAGCCCGAGAAATCCAAGAAGAAGAAAAAACCGTCGATGTGGGAAACACTTCAAAACAAGTTTAGCAACATATTGACCAACCCCGACGACGATGACGACGACGATGAGTACTAAAAAACTCCACGGCGAGAAAGAAACACTTTAGCAACACAATAAACACCAGCAATAATGACAGACGGAAATAATATCCCCCCACTCGAAGGCGTAATTGACGACGGGTCATTCGCCCCCCAGGCACAAACCCCAAAGATGCCCACCATCATCAAGGTAGTGGGCGTGGGCGGCGGCGGCAACAACGCCATCAACCACATGTATTCACAGAACATCGACGGTGTCTCATTCGTGGTCATCAACACCGACCGGCAGGCGCTCAACATGTCGCCCGTGCCTAACCGCGTGCTCATAGGCCCCACCACTACCCACGGACTGGGAGCCGGCAACAACCCCGGCGTGGCAGCCGAGGCAGCCGAGGAAAGCAGCGCCGACATCGCAGCGCTCTTTGACGACGACACCAAGATGGTGTTCATCACTGCCGGTATGGGCGGCGGCACCGGTACAGGAGCAGCTCCCGTCGTGGCACGCATCGCGCATGAGAAAGGCGTGCTCACCATCGGTATTGTCACCATTCCGTTCATCTTTGAAGGACAGCGCAAGATCATCAAAGCCCTTGCCGGAGCCAACGAGATGCGCAAGTATGTGGATGCACTGCTCATCATCAACAACCAACAGCTCATCAACATCTACCCCGACCTCGACTTCAACAACGCATTCGGCAAGGCCGACGACACCCTCTCGACCGCTGCACGAAGCATCAGCGAACTCATCACCGCCGAGGGTAAGATCAACCTCGACTTCAAAGACGTCAACACCACACTGCGTGCCGGTGGCGTAGCCATCATCAGCACCGGTTATGGCGAGGGAGAGAACCGCGTCACAAAGGCTATTAATGACGCGCTCAACTCACCTCTGCTCAAGAACCGCGACGTCTATAGCTCGAGCCGCATCCTCATCAACATATATTTCAATCCCGACAGCGACAAGCCCTTCCAGATGAGCGAGATGAACGAGATGCAGAGCTTCATGGCAAACTTCAGCCTCGACGTGGATGCTATCACTGGCGTGGCTTTCGACCATTCGCTCGACAACCGCATCAAGATCACTATCCTTGCTGCTGGATTTGACCTCAGTCTCACCGATGAGGCTCCCGAACCTCAGGTAAAAGCACCCGTAGCAACCTCATCACCCGCCAAACCCAAGGAAGATGAAGAAAGCATCCGCGAGATGGAAAAACTCTATGGCGAGGATGTTATTGCCCAGTCGCAGAAGGACAAGGCTGCAGCTCAATACATCATCCTCACCCGTGAGGACATCGAGAACGAGGCCCTCCTCGACGAGCTCCGCAACCATGCTGCCTACAAGCGTCTGCCCGAGGTGAAGCAGCGCATCAACGCACTGCGCGAGACCCCGCAGAACGCCCCGGCAGCACAGGCACACACCGCCGCACAGGCACACGCTGCCAAGCCGGGATCAACAGGCACAATACAGTTTGAGTAATTCTCAACACACCACTTTAAGAGGGTATGTCAAAATGCGCTTTGGTAGGGTAACAATTCTTTTGCCCTTACAGGGCGCATTAATGTTATCGCTTGTTACCCAAGGCGTTGCCTTGGACTAGTTGCAGCATTGCGCTTACAGCGCGTCGCCACTTCGTGCATTTTGACATACCCTCAATTATATCATAGCGATTTTGTCCTTCTTGAAAAAATGACTACCTTTGCATTAAAAGAAAAACTACCGACATGAAAAAACTTCTTCTCATTGACGCTTATGCGATGATATTCAGGGCTTTTTATGCCATGATACGCAATCCCAGGATCACATCCACAGGCATCGACACTAGTGCGGTGTTCGGCTTTGTCAACATACTCCAGGACCTGCTCAAGCGTGAGCGCCCCAGCCACATCGCCGTGTGCTTTGACCCCGGCGGAAAGACTTTTCGCCACGAGGCTTACCCGGAATATAAGGCTAACCGCAGCGAGACCCCCGAGGGCATTCTCATCGCTGTGCCATATATCAAGCGCATACTCGAGGCCTACCGCATTCCCGTGGTCATCGTTCCTGGCTACGAGGCCGACGACGTGATAGGCACCCTAGCCCACATGTCGCAGGACCACGGCTTTGAGACCTACATGGTGACTGGCGACAAGGACTTTGCACAGCTGGTCACTCCTCATGTCAAGGTGCTCAATCCAGGCAAGGGCGAGATTCTGGGCGTGGAAGAAGTGAAAGAGAAATACGGCTTGCAGTCGCCGCTGCAAGTGATTGACATGCTGGCGCTCATGGGCGACAGCGCCGACAACATTCCCGGATGTCCCGGCGTGGGACCCAAGACTGCCGAGAAACTCATAGCCCAGTTTGGCAGCGTGGAGAACCTCATCGAGCACACTGCCGAACTCAAAGGCGCACTCAGGACCAAGGTGGAGAGCAACGTGGAGCAAATCAAGTTTTCCAAGTACCTGGCAACCATCATCACCGACGTGCCTGTGGAGTGGGACGAAGAATCGCTCCTGCGTGAGCGCGTCGATATGGACGCACTGCGTGCCGTGTTTGACGAACTCGAGTTCCGCACGCTTGCTGCCCGCATCATCGACCATGGCGAGGCCAACGTGGGCCTTGAAGGAGCCGATGTTCCCGAACCTGCCGCCAGCCATCCTGCACCCGCCGCAGGCGAGCAATTGAGCCTCTTCGACACCCCACAGCAGGGTAACAGTGCCGTTCAGCCGTCTCAACCAGTGGCTGATACCCACGCTTCACTATTCAGCCCGCGCAACCACCGCATCGTGGCCGACACCTATGAGGCCGAGGCACTGGTGGCACAGTGGACCAAACTCGATAACCTGGCAGTGAACATCATTGCCGACGGCGATGAGGCAATGCGCGCCATGATTGTGGGCTTTGCCGTGTGTCCGCCCAGCGGCGAGGCTGTATATCTGCCCTGCGACGGCATGGGGTTCATGATGCAGGCAGTGGAACCGCTGTTTAAGGGCAACACACGCATCGTGAGCAACGACGTGAAGCGAGACATGGTGATACTGCACCAGGCTGGCGTCAAGTGGACCGCACCCTACTATGACACAGCCGTGGCACACTACCTGCTGCAACCCGAGCGCGGACACAGCACAGTGCAGCTAGCACAGGACGTGCTATTCTACACGCCCGCCACTCCCGAGTCGCTGCTAGGAAACAAAGGCAAGAAACAACTGCGATGGGCACAAGTGAAACCTGACCGCATCGCTCCCGTGGCATGTGAGGCAGCCGCAATCAACATGACCCTGCCCAGTATCATCGACGATATGATCAAGCAGGAAGGAATGACACATCTGCTCGACACCATAGAGATGCCACTGGTCAAGGTGCTTGCCGCCATGGAAATAGCCGGAGCACGCATTGACGTGAAAGCCCTGGCCGATTATTCCACAGTGCTCACCGAGCGCATGACGGCTCTCGACCACGAGTGCCACCTGCTCGCAGGCGAGGAGTTCAACACAGCATCGCCCATGCAGGTGGGTGAAGTGCTCTTTGAAAAGCTAAAAATCGACGAGAAGGCTAAAAAAACCAAGACCGGGCAGTACAGCACCACCGAGGAAGTGCTGCTCAAACTGCGTGACCGCCATCCGCTCATCGACAAGATACTCGAACTGCGAGGCATACGCAAGCTGCTATCAACCTACGTCAACGCCCTGCCGGCACTCATCAACCCGCGCACCGGACGCCTGCACACCACCTATAACCAGACCGTCACTGCAACCGGACGACTCTCATCGACCAACCCTAACTTGCAGAATATCCCAGTGCGCAACGACGATGGACGCGAGATACGCCGCGCTTTCATTCCCGCCCAGGGAAACATTTTCTTCAGCGCTGATTACTCACAGATAGAACTGCGCCTTGTGGCCGACATGAGCGGTGACGCCACTATGTTAGAGGCATTTGCCGCCGGGCACGATATCCACGCCATTACTGCCGCACGCATCTACCACAAGCCGCTCGACCAGGTTACCAGCGACGAGCGACGCAAGGCCAAGACAGCCAACTTCGGTATTCTGTACGGCATCTCGGCATTCGGTTTGAGTCAGCGTCTGGGCATACCGCGCACCGAGTCTAAACTGCTCATTGACGGCTACTTTGCTACTTTCCCGGGTGTGAAGGACTACATCGACCGCAGCGTGGAGCAGGCACGTGAGAAGGGGTATGTAACCACTCTCGACGGTCGCCGCCGCATGCTGCCCGACATCAACTCGCGCAACGCCGTGGTGCGTAGTTTCAGCGAGCGCAATGCCGTCAACGCGCCCATCCAGGGCACCGCAGCCGACGTTATCAAGCGCGCCATGATTGCCATTCACGACCGTTTCCAGGCCGAGGACATAAAGTCGCAGATGATTCTACAAGTGCATGATGAGTTGAACTTCGACGTCATCCCATCCGAACTAGAACGCGTGCAGGCCATCGTGGTTGAGTGCATGGAACAAGCCTATACCGGCCGTGTCCGCCTCACCGCCTCCCATGCCGCAGCACACAACTGGCTCGACGCCCACTAAAAATATTATTTTATATTGTTGTCCGGTAAAAAAAAGAAAATATTTTTATTTTGATTTTTATGCTTAGAAGTTAGAACAACTCTCGTGATTTTTACCGGACAGCAATAATTATTTTACAACTTGCATTGCTGGAACACGTGCCACATTACTATGGCGGCAGTGTTGGCGATGTTGAGCGAGTGCTTGGTGCCTAGCTGCGGAATCTCGATGCAGCCGTCGCTGGCATCAACCACTTCTTGCTGCACGCCTTTCACCTCGTTGCCGAATATCACGGCATATTTCTCGCCAGGCTTGGTAATGAATTTTTCAAGACTAGTGCTGCCGTGCACCTGCTCTATGGAGAGAATCTTGTAGCCCTCGCCACGCAAGTAGTTAACCGCATCGAGCGTTTCTTTGTAGTATTTCCACTGCACACTCTCCTCGGCACCCAGCGCAGTCTTGTGAATTTCAGGCCGTGGTGGCTGTGAAGTGATGCCGCACAGCACCACACCCTCAATGACAAATGCGTCGCCAGTGCGGAACACACTACCCACATTCATCTCGCTGCGCACATTGTCGAGAACAACCACCAGCGGAATCTTTGCCACCTCTTTATATTCATCTACATCCACACGGTGCAGATCAAGCATTGATTTCTTCTTCATATTATTTTGTCTTTATTTTTCAATCTTCGCCTCTTTGCATTTACAAAATATGTTTATCCTACTAAATGCTACGCTCACTTTTTCAAGCTTGGTCCTACATGCTTTTTCTTAGTCCTTGAGACAAGCAAGGGGAATAACTTTAACGCCATCAGGGCGCGTATAAGCCATTTGCCCTCCTGTTAATATAATAAGGATGTCGGGTTCACGAATTGGCATCTGCTTTTCAGTTTTGTTTTTTTCTATTATCAATCTCTTTATTTCAAGCAGGTGTTTTGCACCTTCTTCTATTTCGCGGCTGCCCAGTTTACACTCTATCAAAGCATATCGCCCGTCGGCAAGGTGAAGCACAAGGTCGGCCTCCAATCCGTATCTGTCGCGATAGTAAGAAATGTGACTTCCAAAATCAGGTGTGTAGGCCTTGAGGTCACGCACACACATCTGTTCAAATATAAAACCGAAAGTCTTAAGTTGGGTTATTAGTGATTCAGGGGTTAATCCAAGTGCTGCGACTGCAATTGAAGGATCAGAAAAAGCTCTTTTTACTCCGCTTCTAATTGCAGTCTTACTTCTTATAGCTGGACACCAGGCATTTAGGTCATCTATAACAAACAACCTGGTGAATGCATATACATATTCATCAAAAGTGGGTTGCGAACAGTTCACTTCGCCCGACGAAACAACATCGGCATTCATCAAGGATTTCTTGGCAAGCGTTGATATATTCCGTGCATAGGATTTTAATATTAGCCTAGCTACACGTTCATCCCTCTGCACTCCATCAACCCTTGATATATCTTCTCGACACAAACTTTCTACATAGTTACGTGCCACAAGCAGCTTTGCCTTTTTACTCCTCATGTTGGTTGTAGCTGGCCATCCACCCCTACATGCAGCAAAAATCAAATCTTCTATCTGCATGTCAGATTTTATTCCATCTATATCAATATTTACATCATCAAATAGTTTTTGCAACGATATTTTACCATTAGATTCCTTTGTTTCCCACAAACTCATAGGAAGCATTTTAATGCGTGAGATGCGTCCGGTTCCTGTATGCTTGATTTTAGTTTTGTCGACAGTATTGGAACCTGTGAGTACAAACTGGCCTGGCACTTGCCGCTTATCAACCATTGTTCTAACTGCGTCCCACAAAACGGGTGCATCTTGCCATTCATCAATCAAGCGAGGTGTTTCACCTAACAAAAGCAACGAAGGCTTAGACATGGCAGTAACAATGTATTCTTCCTGCATGTCAGTATCATTGAGCCTTATTACACTTTTACATACTTGCTCGGCTGTAGTGGTTTTTCCACACCATTTGGGACCTTCGATAAGCACTGCTCCAAAAGCCTCTAGCCTTTCTTTTAATAGTATATCTGTTATACGATTTAAGTAACTCATTATTATTTTTTATAAATACATTGCAAATATAGTGATAATTAATTAATTATACAATATAGTTTGTATTTTTGTGGTATTTTAGTTTGTGTTTTTGCGGTGTTTTGGTTTGTGTTTTTGCGATAAAATGTTGGAACTTTATCAGGATTTTACCATTTACCCACCACTTCGTTGGTGTAATTTAGAAACATAACATAATAAATAGGAATATATGTTATCACACCTCTCTTATATATCATGCGTTCATTAGACAACACAAATGCTTGCTTTATGTTGTACTCTTTCACTTCTATAAAATGATTTAACGCACTGTGCACGGTGTAATCTTTGCCCGATTTTACCTCAATGGGCAGAGTGGTGAGATTTGTGCTATCGTTAATTAAATAATCAACCTCGCCGTTTTTCTTGTTGTCGTAGTAGAAACATCCTAACCCGTGAGCAGTGAGTTCTTGTGCCACTAATGTTTCATAAACCGATCCGAGGTTAATGCTACTTTCATCGTCCATTACGGATTTTAAGTTGTGTCCATACATGATGGCTGTGAGCATACCCACATCGTTCATGTAAAGTTTCAACAAGTTCTTACCTTCATTCAAGCACAATGGGAAAGAAGGTTTACTTATTGCTTTGCATTCAATAGTGATACCAGCAGCCGATAGGTAATCAAACTCATCCTGATAATTCAGCATTCTCTTGCCTGTCTTTTCCTCTATATCCTTAACCACGATGCGTTTCTTCTTATTCTCCATATTGGAAGGAATCATGCTGTAAATGCGCTGTATTTTAAGTTTGCGCCCTGCTTGTCTTTCATACTTTGCCGCATCGTCAAGATATAAATCATGTATATCACTATGTACCTGGCGTATTTTTACAATGTTTTTATCCTCTACAAAGGCATTTACAGCATCAGGCAATCCACCCACAAGGATATATTTCTTCAATAAATCCATTACCCGGTTATGCAATCCTTCGTTGAGTGGTTCCATATTTTCAAATGCCTTTTTCATGCCTTCAATAGCAAGTTCACCCATGCCATTAGCCCATAGAAATTCCTCAAAATCGAGCGGATACATGCGCAGTCGTTCATAACTTCCGCCAGGTATTGACTGGGTTTTCTTCAATGCCACACCCAGTTGAGATCCACTAGCTATGTAGGTATATTTTCCTTCTTCCATTAGGAATTTAACCAAAGTGAGCAAATGATCATAAGCCTGTATTTCGTCAATGAATACCAGAGTATTTTCTTTCTCGTGCATCCGGTCGCCAGCAACACTGCTCAATGCCATGTAGAAGTCGGTGGTGGTGCGCGCGTCGGCAAACAACCTGCTGCCTTGTTTGTCCTTTTCCATATTTATTTCTATGTAATTAGGATATAAACTTTTTGCAGCATGGCGTATAATGAATGACTTCCCTATCTGCCGGGCCCCATCCACGATAAGCATCTTTTTACCTGGATTTTTAAGATACTTTTCTATTCTATTGATTATCTTACGTTTAAGCATAAAAAATACACTTTTCCTATAAATTTAACCCTACAAAAATACACTTTTCCTATAAATTACACAAGCATTTTATACACTTTTCCAGTATTTTTCTCCTACATATTTTATTCTAATTGTTCCACTACTGGAAAAATACCTCCAAAAGGTGTGACTTTCTTGAATTTTATTACTACCTTTGCCACATTGTCTTGGATTTTTATTTGATTTATAATCGCAACTATGAGAAAATTATTGTTTTTATTAGCAAATATTGCTATTACACTAAATGCTTCTGCATTTGATGTAAATGGAATTAGTTATAATATTACCTCTGATAAAGACCGTACCGTTGAAGTAGTACATAATGAGGATTATTTCGGGGATATCGTAATACTCGAAACCGTATCTTATTCAGGAGTAGACTTTCGCGTTACATCCATTGGTCAAGGGGCATTTGCTTTTTGTTGCGATGTAACATCTGTGTCACTTCCTAACAGTATTACATATATTGGCGATGGTGCATTTGAAAATTGTAGCAGTTTGGTGGAAGTAAATATGTCATATAATAATAATCTCACTTATATTGGCAATTTTGCGTTTAGTTATTGTACCAGTCTTTCGAAATTTAGATGGAGTAATAAATTAACCACAATCGGCTCTTTAGCATTTGAAAATTGCAGTAGTTTATCTGAAATATGGATTTCTTCTTCTGTCACCTCCATTGGCACAGATGCCTTTGCTGGATGTAGCAACGCAGGTTCTATAACAGTTGACTCAAAAAATCCAAAATATGATAGCCGTGGGGATTGTAATGCAATCATTGAAACCTCAACTAATACACTAATTTGCGGATGCGCAATCACCAACATTCCTAATAGTGTAACATCAATTGCCGATTATGCATTTAGTGACTGTAATGGTCTTAAAACGATAAAAATTCCCGATAACGTCACATCTATTGGCTATTCAGCATTCGATATGTGTTACAATTTGCGTGAGGTCACGATTGGTTCGGGAGTCAAGAGTATAGATAAGTATGCGTTTTCTTTCTCACCATTAGAGAAATTAAGAGTCGAGGCTGAAGTTCCACCCACTTGTGGTGGCGATATAGTAAAAGCCGATGTCTATAAAACTACACGTCTTGAAGTTCCTATTCTTAACGGTAAATATACAACGGCTGAAATATGGAAGAAATTTGAAAACATTGTCCCCATTTCAGATAATTATCTCTCTCTGACCGCTACAGGAGGCGACATGACCATCGGTATGCTGAAGACAGGATCGCCCAATGACTATGTAGTCTGCTATTCTGCTGACAAAGACCAATGGACAACGCAAACCCTATCAGCCACAACAGATATCGTTACCATACCTGCTGGCAAGACCTATTACTTTGCCCATGGTACGGATGACGTACTATGTCACATTTCCAACAACCAAAATAATTGCTGGTCGTTCACGATGACAGGCAGTGGTACGGTACAGGCTGGTGGAAACATTGTTTCTCTGCTGGATGTTACATGTCAAAAGACTACGTTAGCAGGTTTACCACAGCACGTTTTTACTGGTCTGTTCAAGGGGTGCGAGAAACTTACTAAAGCCCCCGAACTTCCATTCATGTCCCTTAGCCAGTTCTGTTATATGAACATGTTTGAAGGCACAGGTATTACTGTTGCTCCACAGTTGCCAGCCACAACTATTCCCGACGGGGCATATATGGGTATGTTCCGCAATTGTAAAAACTTGATGACGGTAGCACCTCTTCCTGGCACAAGCCTCTCTCGCAGGGCATACGATAGCATGTTATATGGTTGCGAAAATTTGACTTCAGTAGATATTGCCAATATCACAACCATGGATCAGCGAACTGATGCAGGCAATGCTTGTTTCACTAATTGGCTTGAGGGTACTGCCGTGGGCACTACAGGTGTGGTAAATATGCCTGATGCTTTAGTTGGCAATGAACTTATTTTCCTGCCCAGCAACTGGACGGCACATAGCATTGATGGTCACAACTATGTTCCTGAGAAGGATGCTGAGGGCAATGATAATTGGGTGTGGGAAGGCGTGACTAAAGCCACCTTGAAGTTCGTCTGCACCAAGAACGCTAACCACAAGTTGGAGATGGTAGCCACTGGCGATGCAATCACAAATGACATCACTACAGAACCAACATGTACCACTGATGGCATAAGCATTTATACTGCAACATTTACATTAGATAATGTGGAGTATAAAGGAACCAAGGAAATAGTCGTAGAAGCAAAGTTAGGTCACAACTATCAGTATGGTGTATGCACCCGTTGTGGTGATTCTCCTTCACACTTTGATTCTTTCACTATTAACGATGGCGACCCCTATATTATAACGCACGAAAGCACGGTAGATAACCTTGTTTACAACCGCTACTATCCCGAGAACGTGTGGAGCGCTTGGTTCACTCCGTTTGATGTTAATGCCTCTTATCTTGCGGCTAATGGTCTCACACCTGCCTACATCGAAGGCATACACAACTATGACGACAACCAGGACGGCACCATTGACCGCACCGTGATGGAGATTATCAAAATCACCAACGGACGACTCCTGGCGGGTACTCCTCTGCTCGTTCGTGCTACAGTAGGTTATTTGCCACAACTCGAACTCAGCAATGTTACAATGAAGGCAAATGATAACTTTAACAACATCCATACAGAGACAGCCACAACTAAGTTTGATTTCATCGGCACATACACAGAAATTACGCCTGCTGGTGACAACATCTATAGTCTCAACAACTATGAAACTATAGTTCCTTATACAGGTAATATTCAGCCATTGCGTTGGTACTGCCAGATAGAGCAGAAGCCTTCGTTCATCGGCGAGGAAACCTCACCTGCCCTTGCAAGTTGTATTTATATAAAAGTAATTGGCGAGGAAGATCCAGTGACAGGCATACGCACATTGTACAACGAGGATGCCCAAACACAAGAAAGAGCCGACGGTATCTTCGACCTCAATGGTCGCAGGCTCTCTGCTCCTCAACGTGGCATGATAAATATCATTAACGGTAAAAAGCAATTAGTAAGATAAAAAAGTAATTTAGGAAATATACACCAATAGTGTTTTTAAAGACTCCTCGCGCATATATCACGCATAAATTATATTAGCAATGAGAGGCTTCCAGCCTTTTAATGCTTGTGATATATTCGCGGGGATTCTTTAAAAATGGTATTTCTATATAATTACCCTATGTTAATAACCCTGTTAATTGCCTATAATAACTTTTCAACAAATAAATATAACTTTCTCTTGACAAATTCATTTTAGTTCTGCTTATAAAAATATGCCATAGTTTCCAAATTAGTTTTTTATTACTTTTTACATGAGTTTTCACAGCATTTTTGAGGGTTTTAAACATCATGATGGGAAAAATTTTATTAACTTTGCACATTTTTAACAAGGGTGTTAATTAACTATATAATAGGTTTATTTTCAACTCTTAAGCTTGTTAGTAACATGATAATAGCGTAGTGATGTAGTTTAATAACTTAATATGCAAGTATTATGGCAAAAAGTTTTCATCACTATTAACAGTCTATCATCATCAATAAAAAAAAATTTTATAAAAAAGAAATAATTAATTTTAATATCGATTGTGAACAATCCTGTTTCTGAACTTCTGCGGCAATATAAGTTGCTTGAACTGGAATATGCCCATGAACGCAACGAGTTTCAGCGCCTCACCGAGACGATGGGTGTGGGACGCAAGGTGAAACGCGGCGACTGCTGGTTCCCGGTGAGTGTGGGAAAAAGCTATTACAACTCGCTCAACCAGCTTGTGGTGGAAATAACTCGCAGCGAGGACAGCGATGTGGAGCACAACTTCGAATATGGCCGCCAGGTGATGTTCTTTGCCCAGAGCGGTCTTGATGATATAAGTTATTTCAAGTTCACAGGAACCGTGAGCTATGCCGAGTCCACTCGCATGGTTGTGGTCATGCCCGGACAGGAGAGCGTGTCGCAGTTGCTCAACCGCGATGCAGTGGGCGTGCAGTTGTCGTTTGACGAGACAACTTATAAACTCATGCTCGATGCCCTGAGCCGTGTAATCAATGCCAAGGGCAACCGCCTGTCCGAGTTGCGCGACACCTTCTATAATAAGGGCGAGGTGGGCAAGCTGTCTTTCGCGCCGCTGCGTTTTCCATGGCTCAACGCCACGCAGGAACGTGCCGTGAACGAGGTGCTGTGGGCGCGGGATGTTGCTATCGTGCACGGTCCTCCGGGCACTGGCAAGACAACGACGCTGGTGGAGGCTATATATGAGACATTGAGACGCGAGAACCAGGTGCTGGTGTGCGCGCAGAGCAACATGGCAGTGGACTGGATAAGCGAGCGATTGATGGACCGTGGAGTGGACGTGCTGCGTGTGGGCAACCCCACCAGGGTGAACGACAAGATGCTGTCGCAGACCTACGAGCGACGCTATGAGGACCACCCCGACTACCCGCAGCTGTGGTCGCTGCGCAAGACCATGCGCGAGATGCGCGCTAACAGCCGCAAGACCGAGGCTTTCCACCAGAAGATGGACCGGCTCAAGAACCGTGCCATGGAACTGGAACTGCGCATACACAACGACCTCATCTCGCAGGCACGTGTCATATCCTGCACGCTGGCAGGCAGCGCTAGCCGTGTGCTGGAGGGAATGAAGTTTGCCACATTATTTATAGACGAGGCAGCCCAGGCGCTCGAGGCAGCTTGCTGGATAGCCCTGCGCAAGGCAGGCCGTGTGGTGCTGGCAGGCGATCACCAGCAGTTGCCTCCCACGGTGAAGTGCATCGATGCTCTCAAAGGAGGACTGGGCAAGACGCTCATGGAACGCATTGTAGAGAATAAACCGCAGGTGGTGACTCTGCTCAAGGTGCAGTATCGCATGAACGAGGAGATAATGCGATTTTCCAGCGACTGGTTCTATGGCGGGCAGGTAGAGAGCGCGCCCGAGGTGAAGTATAGGGGCATACTCGACTATGACGATCCTATCATGTGGATAGATACAAGCGAGGTAGATGGCAAGGAGGAATTTGTGGGCGATAGTTATGGCCGCATCAACCGCAGCGAGGCAGCGCTCACGATGGAAATACTGGAAAATTTCTTTGAGAAGATAGGGCGGCAGCGAGTGCTCGAAGAACGCATCGACGTGGGCATTATTTCGCCTTACCGAGCCCAGGTGCAGCACTTGCGCAGGCTCATCAGGCACAGCAGTTACATGAAGCCATTCAGGCAACTCATCACGGTGAACACCGTGGATGGATTCCAGGGGCAGGAGCGAGACATCATAGTGATAAGCCTGGTGCGCGACAACGACGAGGGGCAGATAGGGTTCTTACGTGACCTGCGTCGCATGAACGTGGCTATCACGCGCGCGCGTATGAAACTTATAATACTGGGCAATGCCGACACCATGACACGGCATCCATTCTATAAGAAACTATATAATTATATAAACCCAATGTCTCCCATAGAGTAACTATTCAGCAATGGAACTCCCCGCGCGGATCTCACTGAAGTCACTGATTTTTTATCATTGGAAATATATATTTAGTGGATTTTTTAGACCTCAGGGAGGTCGTAACTTTGGTTAACCGCTGGTCGCAGACCTGCGGGCTGCCGGTGGGGGGTGTGAAGTGTGAAAAAATAGCGGATGAAGACCGCTACCTTGCTCGTTTCGAGGTAGCGGTCTTCAACCGCAGTATAGTGTATCGCGTTTACCCTGCCCTGCCTTCGCTTGCGCTCAGTTAGGACAGGGTTATGTGCAGAACGCAGTTCTGCGTGTCGGCTTTCAGCCTCTCTTTGCCTTATGCTTTGTGCGAGAGAAAGATTTTCATAAGGTATGGGCGGGGAGTATGCAAAAAAATATATTGTAGTATAGTTACAACAGATTGCTCTGATTTAACTGAATAAGAAATTATTCTAATTATTTTAATTTATTTCAGTTATTATTAAATCAGTGGTATTAGTGAGATCTGCGCGGGGATATTATGGCTCAGTAGATATTTTCCGTGGCAATCCACAGCACTGATTACCCAAATATCAGAGTGCAACGGTAGAGATAGAAGGGTAAGTCACGCACGCCTCTTAGCTCAGAGCGGAATCCCTTCATTTTTGAGTTGAGAGACTCCGC
>NZ_JAZLLZ010000003.1:0-18092 GCF_045598405.1 Sodaliphilus sp. | reverse complement strand
TTAACAAAAAATTTATTCTTTGTCAACATCCTCATGTTACACAAAAGTGTTAGCAGTTATATACCTGCAAGATGTTTTTTTTTCCCTTTTTCCCATCATTTTAGGTCCAAAACCTGATCCAATATTCCGTGGGGGAAGTCGAGAAGTTTTGGCAAGTTTTGATGCGGTTGCCCTGATTTGGGGGTGTGAAGTTTGCCTATGATGAAAAGTTTTCGTAACTTTGCAACGCAATAAAGTGTACCCTTAGTTGCGCCGACAGTCGCGTTTTTGCGAAACTGGGTGTAAATAAGGAGGTTGTATGTTATATTATAATGGATTCACAGATAGCTGATGCTATTATCTCAATGTGATGCGGCGATGTCCCTGCGTGTAAAAAGGGGGATAGGCGTTGCGTTATCGTTGTGCAGTGAATGCATGTTGACGAGAAAATAATAAAAAAAGTATACATTAATTATGGATTTATCAGTATTCGGTATTCAAAGTACGACCTTGGCCGTTACGGCAGCGCTTGCTGGCGTCCTGTTGACGGCTGCTGGCTTGATTATCGCGTGGTTAATAGGACCACGCAGTTACACCGAGAAGAAAGGCGAACCCTACGAGTGCGGTATTCCCACTCGCGGTGATTCAATGGCACAGTTCCACGTGGGTTACTATCTGTTTGCCATCCTGTTCTTGATGTTTGACGTCGAGACAGTGTTCTTGTTCCCCTGGGCAGTTATCTGCCGTGCGTTAGGTCCTAACGCGCTTGTAGCAGTGGGCACGTTCTTGGTAATTTTGGCATTAGGTCTTGCTTATGCATGGAAGAAAGGAGCGTTGAGATGGAAGTGAAAATCAAAAACATGAAGCATGAGGACTTCAAGGACAATCAGTATATCGACAAGCTGGTTGAGGAGTTGCGTGCCTCAGGAACAAATATTGTAGTGGGCAAGCTTAATGACCTCATGAACTGGAGCATCAGCAACTCACTGTGGCCGTTCTGTTTCGGTACCAGTTGCTGTGCGATTGAGTTCATGTGCCTGGGAGCAGCCCGTTATGACATGGCGCGTTATGGTTTTGAGGTAGCGCGCAACTCACCCCGCCAGGCCGATTATATCATGTGCCAGGGCACAATCACCTATCGCATGGCTCCCGTGCTGAAACGCCTCTACGAGCAGATGGCCGAGCCCAAGTATGTGATTGCGTGCGGCAGCTGCACCGTGAGCGGCGGTCCGTTTACTAGCAGTTACTGCGTGGTGAAGGGTGTGGATACTATCATTCCCGTTGACGTTTATATTCCCGGTTGCCCTCCTCGTCCCGAGGCATTCTTCTATGGCTTGATGCAGTTGCAGCGCAAGATCAAGCTGCAGAAGTACTTTGGCGGCGTGAACCGCAAGGAGAAGGTGAGCGACGAGCTCAAGCTCAAGTATATGGGCGGAGAGAAGAAATAAGACAAAGTTAATCTACCTGACAACTCATTATAATTATATATGGCAGATACAAAAGACAAAATAAGCGCATTGTGCGCTCAATCACAGTTTGACACCGAGGGCGAGTTCCTGCTGGTGACTGTCGATGACGCGCAATGGCATGCTCTGGCTCAGGCCCTAAAGGAGCAACTGCACTTTGACTACCTCACCGCGGTGGTGGGTATGGACTGGAAGGATTCGCTGGGTTGCGTTTACTACCTGACCAACACCGACACACAGGAGATTATACACGTGAAGGTGTCAACCTCCGACCGCCAGAACCCCATGCTACACAGCGTGAGCGACTTGTGGGCCGTGGCAAACTACCAAGAGCGTGAGGTCTATGACTTCTTCGGCATCGTGTTTATCAATCACCCCGACATGCGCCGTTTCTTCTTGCGCAATGACTGGGTGGGCTACCCCTTGCGCAAGGATTATGACGCTAGCGAGGAGAAGAACCCCCTTCGCCTTACCGACGAGGAAAACGAGGACTACACCTGCAAGTGGGTGGAGGACAAGAACGGCAAGGTGAAGAAAGTGGAAGGCAAGGTGTTTGAAGACGATGAATACGTGATCAATGTGGGTCCGCAGCACCCTTCTACTCACGGTGTGATGCGTTACCGCGTGTCGCTCGACGGTGAGATCGTGAAGAAGGTGGATGTGGTTTCGGGTTACATTCACCGTGGCATCGAGAAGATATGTGAAGGACTTGCCTATCCCTCGACGCTGCTCTATCCCGAGCGTATGGACTACATGGCTGCTCACATGAACCGCCACTGCTTGTGCCTGTGCATTGAGAAGGCTATGGGCATCGAGGTACCTTATCGTGCCGAACTCATCCGCTTGATGATGGACGAGCTCATGCGCCTGTCGTCGCACTTGTTGAGCTATGGTTGCTTGACCATGGACCAGGGTGCTACCACAGCGTTCTTCTACGGATTCCGCGAGCGCGAGCTCATCTATGATATCTTTGACCGCACTTGCGGTGGCCGCATGTCGATGAGTTACAGCACCATAGGTGGTGTAGTTGCTGATGTTCACGAGGACTTCATCAAGGATGTGCGCCACGCATGCGATACTATCGAGAAGAATCTCAAGGAGTATCACAAGCTGTTCACTGGCAATGTGATTGCAGTGGGCCGTATGAAGGGCGTGGGCATCTTGTCGAAGGAAGATGCAATCAGCTATGCTATCACAGGACCTTCGGCTCGTGCTACCGGTCTTCACTGCGACGTGCGCAAGACACAGCCCTATTCGCTCTACAATGAGTTTGACTTTGATGAGGTGACTTATACCGAGGGCGACAGTATGGCTCGCTACATGGTGCGCATGGACGAGATGGTGCAGTCAATCAAGATATTGCGTCAAGCCTGTGATAAGCTTGAGGCATGCGAGGGCAATGAGTTCTGCGCTAAGGTGCCTAAGGTGATTAAGCTGCCCGCAGGTCACTGGTACCAGCAGGTAGAGGCCAGCCGCGGTGCTTATGGCGTGTATCTGGAGAGCGACGGCGACCCCAAGCCTTTCCAGAAACCTTACCGCATGCACTTCCAGACACCATGCTTCAATCTGGTGGGTATCGTGGATCTCACTTGTCGTGACAACATGATTGCCGACTTGATCACAATCACAGCATCAATCGACTATGTGATCCCCGACATAGACCGTTAACGTGAATATATAACTAGATTATTACACATTTATAATAATTAAAGAATATGTTTGACTTTAAAATAGTCACTGACTGGCTTAACAATGCACTCAACAGTGTGATGCCCGAATGGCTCACCGTCACTGTGGAGTGCTTGATCGTAGCAGTGTTCCTCCTGGCCGCCTACGCAATCCTTGCAATGATCTACATCATGTATGAGCGCTGGGTGTGCGCGTGGATCCAGTGTCGCATCGGTCCCCGCCGCGTGGGTCCGTTCGGTTTGCTCCAGATCTTTGCCGACGTGTTTAAAATCTTGCAGAAGGAGGTTATCACCCTGTGGTCAACCGACAAGTTCCTCCACAAGCTGGCTCCTTACCTGGTGCTCGTGGCTTCGCTTCTCACCTTTGCATGTATGCCTTGGGGCAAGGGCTGGCAGCTTATTGACTTCAACATAGGAGTATTCTTCATCATCGCTGTTTCTTCAATAGGCGTGCTGGGTATCTTGCTCGCAGGTTGGTCAAGCAATAGCAAGTATTCGCTGATAGGCGCGATGCGTAGTGGTGCGCAGATGATCAGTTACGAGCTTAGTGTAGGCCTGTCGGTGCTCACAGTTGTGTGCCTTGCAGGTACAATGAATATCACAGAGATCATCAACGGCCAGGAAGACATGTGGTTCTTGTTTAAGGGTCATGTTCCTGCCTTCATCGCATTTATCATCTACATCATTGCTGCTAACGCCGAGAATAACCGTGGTCCGTTTGACCTTCCTGAGGCAGAGCATGAGCTCACAGCAGGTTATCACACAGAGTATTCAGGTATCCACTATGGTTACTTCTATCTTGCTGAGTACCTGAATCTTTTCATTGTGTCGGGTATTGCTGCAATGCTGTTTTTGGGTGGCTGGATGCCCTTCCATGTTCCTGGACTGACCGCGTTTAACACTGTGATGGACTATATTCCCACACCGCTGTGGTTCCTGGGTAAGGCATTCTTCTTGACATTTGTGTTCATCTGGATACGCTGGTCATTCCCCCGCGTGCGCATCGACCAGATGCTGGCACTTGAGTGGCGTTACCTCATGCCCATAGGATTGTTTAACCTTGTGGTGATGGCAGTGATGGTAGCCTTTGGGTGGCACTTCTGAAATATATAGAGAAGTTAATAGTGAAATAACATAAATAAGAAATTCATTTAAATATTTTCGTGATTATGGCAGATAATTATGGAAAAATCACACAGGTAATCGGTCCTGTTGTCGATATCGCATTTGAAGGCGAGGGTGCTAGTCGTCCTGCAATCTACACTGCCCTCAGTGTAGAGCGTCCCGACGGCGACAACCTCATTCTCGAGGTAGAGCAGCACATAGGCGAGAACACCGTGCGTTGCGTGGCGATGGACAGTACCGATGGCTTGCAACGTGGTGCTAAGGTTTTGAACCTTGGTCGTCCCATTTCGGTTCCCACAGGCGAACAGGTGAAAGGTCGTCTCCTTAACGTGATTGGTCAGCCCATTGACCACTTGAAAGCGCTGGAGGAAGGCGCACGCCGTGCTATCCACCAGCCAGCTCCTGCGTTTGCCGACTTGTCGATCTCACAGGAGATTCTTTACACAGGTATCAAGGTTATTGACTTGATTGAGCCCTTCAGCAAGGGTGGTAAGATTGGTCTGTTTGGAGGTGCTGGTGTGGGCAAGACAGTGCTCATCATGGAGCTTATCCACAACATTGCGCATGGTCACAATGGATTCTCGGTGTTCACTGGCGTGGGCGAGCGCACCCGTGAGGGTAACGACCTGCTGCGTGAGATGATCGAGAGCGGCGTTGTGAAGTATGGCGACAAGTTTAAGGAAGGTATGGCGCGCGGCGAGTGGAATCTGCAGGACGTGGATATGAACGCTGTGCAACAGTCACAGGCTACACTGGTGTTTGGCCAGATGAACGAGCCTCCTGGAGCACGTCTGCGTGTAGCCTTGTCGGGTCTTACAGTGGCAGAGCAGTTCCGCGATCAGGATGGCGGTGGTAAAGACATCCTCCTGTTCATGGACAATATCTTCCGCTTCACTCAGGCTGGTAGCGAGGTGTCGGCACTTCTTGGTCGTATGCCTAGTGCGGTGGGTTATCAGCCCACGCTTGCCAGTGAGATGGGTAAGCTGCAAGAGCGCATTACCTCAACTAAGAGCGGTAGTATCACATCGGTACAGGCGGTGTATGTGCCAGCCGATGACCTTACCGACCCTGCGCCTGCAACCACCTTCAACTTCCTGGATGCAACTTGTGTGCTTAGTCGTAAGATTGCCGAGCTGGGTATCTATCCTGCTGTTGATCCTCTGGCTTCTACTTCACGCATTATGGATCCGCACATCATCGGAGAGGAGCACTATGACGTGGCACAGCGTGTGATACACTTGCTGCAGAAGTATAACGAGCTTCAGGATATCATCGCCATCCTCGGTGTTGATGAGTTGAGTGATGAGGATAAGTTGGTAGTATCTCGTGCACGTCGTGCGCAGCGATTCTTGTCGCAGCCGTTCTTCGTTGCAGAGCAGTTCACTGGTCTGCCTGGTGTGATGGTACCTCTGAACGAGACCATTCGTGGCTTCAAGATGATTCTCGACGGTGAGGTGGATTACCTGCCCGAACAGGCATTCTTGAGTGTGGGTACTATCGACGAGGCTATTGAGAAGGGTAAGAAACTTCTTGCCGAGGTATAAACCACATTTAGAAACAAAAAACTGCATGGCAGCTGTTGCAGGCTGTTGTGCTTAAATGATAACAAACTATGACACTAAAGATTATATCGGCTGACCAAATTGAGTTTGAAGGCGTTGTCCAGTGTGTGACATTGCCTGGTGTTGAGGGCTTGTTTCAAGTGCTCGATAATCATGCCGCTCTCATGGCAGCGCTCAAGGCTGGTGCGGTGACATATATCACCGAGCAGGGCGAGAGTAAGCGCGAAATCAAGGGCGGTGTGGCTGATATTAAGAACAATGTGGTGTCGGTGTGTATTTATTAACGTGTTATGAAGAAAGTAGTATCAGCAATAATTGCTCTGGTAATCGTGGGCCTCATGGTACTGGGTTACATGGGTGCGGCCGAACACTCTCGTCACGAGGGCGGTGAGGCCAAGGCTATAGACCCGAAGGAGGTTATCTTCGAGCACCTGGGCGATGCCTATGGTTGGGAGCTTCCCTTTAACCATAGCACACGCCTGCCGTTGCCCATTATCGTGAAGGGCGGCGATGGCTGGCATTGCTTCATGTCGTCGCGTGTGACTGGCGGGGAGACCTATGAAGGTTTCTGCCTTGCTAAGGAAGGCGACAACAAGGGCAAGGTGGTGCAAGTGGCTGCCGATGGCACAGAGACTCGTCCTCTGGACTTATCTATCACGAAGAATGCCGCCGGTATCTTCATTGCCGCTTTTATCGTGCTGTGCATGGTGCTGTCGCTAGCCAAGTGGTATCGCTGCAATGGCTTGAAGGCGCCTCGCCGCACGCTGGGCATGCTGGAGTTTGTGATTGACTTTGTGTACACCGACACGATACGTCCCATCATGGGTAAGGATGCTCCCAAGTATGCTTCTTACCTGCTCACTGTGTTCTTCTTTATCTTGACGATGAACCTGCTGGGACTGATGGTGATATTCCCTGGTGGTGCCAATCTCACTGGCAATCTTGCCGTGACTATGGTACTAGCCCTGTGTACATTTGCAGTGATTACATTCACTGGTAACCGTGAGTACTGGAAAGAAATCTTCTGGCCCGATGTACCCCTGGGCTTGAAGTGTCCCGTGCCCATGATGCCTCTTATTGAGATTTTGGGTATGTTTACCAAGCCAGTGGCCCTGATGATTCGTCTGTTTGCCAACATGATGGGTGGTCACATGGTGGTGCTCGTGCTCATGTTGCTCATTTTTATCTTCACTGGTCTTTTTGGAGCAGTCGTGGGTGGTGCTACAGCAGTGTTTTCAATGCTGTTCACCTTGTTCATGCTACTTCTAGACACGCTAGTGAGTTTCATCCAGGCATACGTGTTCACAATGCTATCGGCAATCTTTATCTCTATGGCACATCCTGAACATCACCACGGATGATAAATTGTAAAAAAATTAAATAACAAAAATAATAACAAACTAAAAAATTAAGACTATGTTAGGAATGATTTTAGCAGATGCTATGGCCAACGTTGGCGCAGCTCTGGGTGCAGGTATTGCAGCAATCGGTGCAGGTATCGGTATTGGTAAAATTGGTGCTTCGGCAATGGAGTCAATCGCTCGCCAGCCCGAGTCGGCAAGTGACATTCGTAGTAACATGATTGTGATTGCCGCTCTTATCGAGGGTGTTGCATTCGTGGCTCTGATTGTTTGCTTCCTTGCAATCTTTATCCAATAATTCAGTTTTCAAGGCGTAATTCTGCTTTATGGAACTATTCAAACTTGAATTTGGTCTGGTCTTTTGGATGTTTGTGGCATTCTTGTGCCTCTATTTCATCCTGGCGAAGTGGGCATGGCCTTTCATCATCAAATCGATGGAAGAGCGAGCCGACTTGATAGACAAGGGTGTGGCTTATGCCCAGGAGGCAAAGTCACAGCTCGACAACGCCAAGGCCGAAGCCGACAAGTTAGTTGCTGAGGCACGATCGCAGCAGGCCGATATCTTGCGTGACGCAAACAAGATGCGCAACCAGATTATCTCAGATGCCCGCGGTGAAGCAACCGTAGAGGCAAAGAAGGTGGCCGAAGCTGCCCAGCTGTCAATAGAGCAGGCTCGTAAAGAGAGCGAGAAACAACTGCGCCAAGAGGTGAGCGAAATCGCACTTCAAATCGCAGAGAAGGTGTTGCGCTCTAATGTGAGCAATGACAAAGCCCAGCAAGAACTGGTCGAGAAATATTTGAATGAGGTTGAGACTAAAAATTAACGCATTATGAATGACGGACTTATCCCCAGCCGATATGCCAAGGCGCTCTATAAGTTATCGATAGAGACAGGAGAATGCGACGAGATTTATGAGCAGATGCGTGCTCTGAGCGGTCGCAACACGGCTATCGACGAACTCAAGCGCGTGATGCGTAACCCATATATCCCCAACGAGGACAAGGGTCGCGTGATGCTGCTTGCTGCCGGTGCCAAGCCCGGGAGTTCGCTCGAGAAATTCATAATGCTGATTATTAGGAACAACCGTGCCGAATTTTTGCGTAAGATCGCTCTATCCTATGTTGCACTCTATCGCGAGAAGCACAACATAGCCGAGGTTATCGTTACCACGGCTGCCCAGCTGTCCGAGAAAGAGATGCAAGCAATCATTGATGTGGTGAAGAAGCAGCTTCAGGGCTACACATTTGAAGTGGTCTCGGAGATTAACCCCGACCTGATAGGTGGTTTCACCGTGCAGGTGGGTGACGTGCTTCTCGATGCATCGGTGAAGAATGAATTAAAGAATTTGCGTTTAAAACTCCTAAGTTAAAGCGAGATGATAAACCCAAGCGAAATTAGTGATATTTTAAAACAACAACTCAGCGACATCGAGCGCAGCGTGTCATTTGAAGAAGTGGGCACCGTGCTTGAGGTGGGCGACGGAGTGGCTCACGTCTATGGTCTTGACAATGTGGAGGCCAACGAGCTCGTGGAATTCGAGAACGGCGTGACAGGCGTTGCAATGAACCTCGAGGAGAGCGATGTGGGTGTGATTCTGCTCAACGAAGTGGATTCAATCGCTGAGAATATGAAGGTGAAGCGCACAGGCGAGATTGCTTCAATCCAGGTGGGTGAAGGACTGCTGGGTCGCGTTGTCAATGTCCTTGCCGAGCCTATCGACGGCCGTGGCAACATTGAAGGCGAGCGCCTGCGTCTGCCCTTGGAGCGCAAGGCTCCCGGCGTTATCTTCCGCCAGCCCGTGAACCAGCCCTTGCAGACTGGCCTCAAGGCTATCGACTCGATGATACCCATAGGCCGCGGTCAGCGTGAGCTCATCATCGGCGACCGCCAGATTGGTAAGACTGCTATTGCAATCGATACAATCATCAACCAGAAGGCTAACTACGAGGCAGGCAAGCCCGTGTATTGCATCTATGTGGCTATCGGCCAGAAGGCATCTACCGTAGCTGCACTTGTAAACAAACTCACTGAACAGGGCGCAATGCCTTATACTGTAGTGGTAGCTGCTACAGCAGCCGACTCGGCTTCAATGCGATACTACGCACCCTTTGCAGGTGCTGCCATCGGTGAGTATTTCCGCGACACCGGCCGCGATGCCCTCGTGATTTATGATGACTTGTCGAAGCATGCTGTTGCTTATCGTGAGATCTCACTCATCCTCAAGCGTCCCTCGGGTCGTGAGGCATATCCTGGTGATATCTTCTACTTGCATAGCCGCTTGCTCGAGCGTGCAGCAAAGATTAATGACAACCAGGACGTAGCATCAGTGATGAACGACCTTCCCGCGGTGCTGAAACCCATTGTGAAGGGAGGCGGTTCGCTCACAGCTCTTCCCATCATTGAGACCCAGGCAGGCGACGTGAGTGCATATATCCCCACCAATGTGATTTCAATTACCGACGGCCAGATATATCTGGAGAGCTCGCTGTTTAATGCTGGTGTGCGTCCTGCTGTGAATGTGGGTATCTCGGTGTCGCGTGTGGGTGGTAATGCACAGATTAAGTGCATGAAGAAGGTTGCTGGTACACTCAAGATTGCTCAGGCGCAGTATCGTGAGCTTGAGGCGTTCACCAAGTTTGGTGGCGACATCGATCCCGTGACTGCCCGCACCATTGATACAGGCCGCAAGAACGAGCGTCTGCTCGTGCAGGCACAGTATGAGCCCATGCTGGTAGAGGAACAGGTTGCAATCATCTACTGTGGCGTGAACGGACTGTTGCAGAAGGTACCTATTGAGAGTGTTGCCGAGTTTGAGAAGTTGTTCATCCAGTACCTGCGTGCTAAGCACCAGCATGATGTGCTAGACGTGCTGCGCTCAGGCAAGATTGACGATGACGTTACCGATAAGATACGTGCTGCTGCACAAACTGTTGCTAGCAAGTATTGATTATTCTTTTAAAGGTGGGCTAGAGTACAATAGAACTAAAGCCTGCCAATAGATAACCCTCGCTACTGCGTGTCTCGCCTCATGACGGGCACGCAGATGGCGGCAGGGGTAGTGTACGGAGTGCTTAATTGCCTGCGGTACACCCTTTAAACAATAATTTGATCAAGTTTTGCATATATGTCAAATATCGCCGAGCATCGGTAAGTCGCGTACTTTTAGCACGCCTTACTCAATGGTTCATTACCGAGGGTTACGTTCGCTTCGCTCACTTCACCTCCGGTTATCGATAGTCGCACTTTGTGCGACCACGCACCTATCGGCGCGATGAGTACTTTATTTATGTGCGAGATAGTAAATAGCAGCTTGCGAAACTTGAATAATTTGATGTATATCTACCTGATATGTCAACATTAAGAGAACTCAAGAGCCGCATTGGCTCGGTCGCTTCGACCCAAAAGACAACCAGCGCGATGAAGATGATTTCATCGGCCAAGATGCGCAAGGCTACAAGCCAGTTGCAACGCTTGTCGCCCTATCGCGACATGGTTCAGCACGTGATTAGCCACTTGCTGGTAACAGACCAGGAATTTAACTCACCTCTCATAGCCGAGCGCGATGTGAAGAGCGTGGCGCTGGTAGTATTCGGTAGTGATGACGGCCTGTGCGGTGCTTTCAATATTAACATATTCAAGCAGTTGCTTGCCACTATTGACGAAGTGCGGAAGCAACATGGCAATGGTGTGAAGGTGACAATCGTGCCAGTGGGCAAGAAGCTCACCAAGGCATCGCTCAAGATTAAGGCTGAAGACCTTGATGTGGCACCGTGCGAACTTAACACGCGCAGTGGTAGTGACGACTTGCATGACTTTACCGACATGCTCAAGACACGTTTCCTCAACAAGGACTTTGACTGTGTGGAGTTGCTCTACATGCACTTCAAGTCGACCAGCAAGCAGGTGTTCATGCGTGAGCAGTTGCTTCCTGTGAGATATGAGAGCCTGTCGGAGGGCGTTGATACTGGTGCTGCCAACAGCATGTGCCTCTTTGAGCCCGATGCAGCCGCTATATTTAACAGCGTGCTGCCGCTTCATGTGCGTGCCATGGTGCAAGAGGTGTTTACCGAGAGCAGCGCCAGCGAGCAGTCGGCTCGCGTGATGGCGATGCAGACGGCAAGCGACAACGCCGGCGAGCTGCTGGAGGCTTTGAACCTCGAGTACAACAAGCTGCGCCAGCAGGGCATCACCACCGAGCTGCTTGACATCCTGGGAGGCCAGGTGAAGCGTTAACTAGACGCACCAGCGGGCCCGGCATGAGCCACAAGGCTATGCGTCGGTATCCCGCCACTGGATTAGAAAAATAAATAAAAACAGATATTGACTATTAAACTTACTTATGAACGTTAAGGAGTATTTCGTAGGTCTTTTTAAAGGCATGCACAGCCTGATAAAGGGCATGGAAGTTACTGGTAAGGAACTCTTGACTCCTAAGGTGACCGAGCAGTACCCTGAAAACAGGGCAACGCTCAAGATCCCTGACAGGTTTAGAGCCACCCTGCAGTTTATCTATGACGAGCAGGGCAACCACAAATGTATTGCATGTAAGTCATGCGAGCGCAACTGTCCCAATGGCACCATAAAGATAACCACGCGCATGGTTGATCTGCCCAACGGGAAGAAGAAAATGAAACTTGACAAGTATGTCTATGACCTGGGCAGCTGCACCTTCTGCGGCCTGTGTGCGACATCTTGTCCTACAAGCGCTATTGAGTTTAGCAACGATTTTGAGCAAGCGGTGTTCACACGCGAGTCGCTGGTGAAGCAGTTGAACTATCTCCCTGAGAAGGACGAGCCAGTTCCCGCGGCAGCACCTGCCCCCGCACAGCCCAAGGCCAGCGAGGAGAAGCTTGCTGCGCCTGCTGCTACTGCTACTAACGAAAATAAAGAAAATCAATAAAGATGGAAGTAGGAAATATTATCATGTATTTCGTAATTGCTCTTGCAATTATCGTATTTTCGGTACTTACTGTCACAACCCGCAAGATTTTGCGTTCGGCAACTTATCTGCTGTTTGTCCTTTTTGCAACTGCGTTGCTGTATTTCCAGCTGGACTATGAGTTCTTGGGCGCAGTACAGATTGCAGTGTATGCCGGTGGCATCGTAGTGCTGTTTGTGTTTTCAATTCTGCTTACCCACAAGCCAGGCGAGAAGTCTGACGCCATTGCAACTCACCGTCGCTGGCTAGGCCTGAGCGCGTCGTTGCTTGGAGTGGGTGCTTGCGGTTATGCATTGTTTAGCCAAGAGGGCTTCTGCACAAAGTTGCTCGAGGAGACCAAGTCGCTCGACATTGCGCAGATAGGTAATTTCCTGCTGAGCTCTGACAAGTATGGCTACTTGCTGCCGTTCGAGGCAGTGAGTGTGCTCTTGCTGGCATGTATCATAGGTGGTGTCGTAATAGCCCGTCGCCGTTAATAAAGAAAGGAGAGATTAAGACTATGGACTTGACTTTGTTAATGTATCTGGTGCCCAGCCTCATCATGTTTGGCTGCGGTGTCTATGGGTTTCTCACCCGCAAGAATATGATTGCGATCATGATATCGCTGGAGTTGATGCTCAACTCGGTGGATATCAACTTCGTTGTGTTTAACCGTTATTTGTTCCCCCTGTCAAACGAGGGTATGTTCTTCACGCTGTTTGCCATAGCCATCGCTGCCGCCGAGACTGCGCTTGCCCTGGCTATCATCATCAATGTGTTCCGTGCGTTGAAGAATGTGGACATCACTGAAATCAATAAATTGAAATTCTAAAAGATTATGCCACTTAATTTAAGTATAGCAGTTGTTGCAATTCCCCTGTTCATGTTCTTCTTCTTGGGACTGGCAGGCGTGAAAATGAGCAGAAAACTCACTGGTGTGCTGGGAGTGCTGGGCATGCTGGTGACTACTGTGCTGGCCTATGGCGTTGCCTTCACCTATTTCTTTGGCACTGGTGACGGTCAGGTTACTGCCGAGGGTGTCCGCCAGGCAGTGATCGTGTGGAACCCCGACTGGTTGGCTTTTACCCCGACGCTTGTAGCCCGCATGGGTATCGCCCTTGACCCCATTGCAGCGATGATGCTGGTAGTGATCACCACTATCTCGCTCATGGTGCATCTCTACAGTTTGGGTTACATGAGTGACCACCACGGCAACCCCGAGAAGGGTTTCCAGCGTTTCTATGCCGACCTCGCGTTGTTCACATTCTCAATGCTGGGCCTGGTTGTAGCCACTAACTTGTTCCAGATTTTCATCTTCTTTGAGATGGTGGGTGTATCATCTTACCTTCTCATCGGTTTTTATTTCCATTCACCCGCGGCAATCCATGCATCAAAGAAGGCGTTCATCGTTACCCGCCTTGCCGACTTGTTCTTCCTGCTGGGTATCATGATCTTGAGCTACTACACCGGTACATTCGACTTCTTCAACCAGAATGGCATGGTGGGAATGACCGACAGCATGGATGCTGCAAAAGCTGCCATAGGCAGTGCAGGGGCACAGACCTTCATGGGTTGCTCGGTAATGGCATGGGCGTTGACATTCATCTTCATCGGCGGTGCTGGTAAGAGTGCGATGTATCCTTTGCACATCTGGCTTCCCGATGCGATGGAAGGTCCCACCCCCGTGTCGGCCCTGATTCACGCCGCTACCATGGTTGTGGCTGGTGTGTTTCTGGTGGCACGTCTGTTCCCCCTCTATGTGATTGAGCAGGGCGCGATGGACATCATCTGTGTTGTGGGTGCGTTCACTGCATTCTACGCAGCGGCTATCGCATGTGTGCAGAGCGACATCAAGCGTGCGCTTGCGTTCTCAACCATCTCTCAAATTGCGTTCATGATGACCTCACTCGCCGTTAGCTCGGCCGACAACGGTCTCATCGAGATTCACGAGGGTTATGGCCTGGGTTACATGGCATCAATGTTCCACTTGTTCACTCACGCGATGTTCAAGGCGTTGCTCTTCTTGTGTGCCGGTGCTATCATCCACGCAGTGCACAGCAACGAGAACAAGGACATGCACGGCTTGCACAAGTACATGCCCATCACCAGCTTTGCATTCCTCATTGGCTGTCTTGCCATTGCCGGTATTCCTCCTTTCGCAGGATTCTGGAGTAAGGACGAGATTCTCGTGGCATGCTACGAGAAAGGCCTCGGCTGGGGTCTCTGGATGTCGGCTGTTGCAGGTATGACCGCCTTCTACATGTTCCGCATCTATTTCCTCATCTTCCACTGGAAAGAGCACAAAGTGCACACCGAGCACAAGCCTGCCGACCAGGTGTGGACGATGACACTTCCCTTGATTATTCTCTCGGTAGTGTCGATAGTTGCCGGTTTCGTTCCTATGCACGACCTCGTGACTTGGGATGGCAAGGAGCTGCACACACAGCTCAACTGGGTGGTTGCTGGTTCGAGCGTTGCAATCGCATGTGTGGGCATAGGTCTTGCTTATGTAATGTATTTCAAGGAGAATCCTCTCCCCAGCAAGATGAAGAACTCGATGAACGGCCTGTGGACAGCGGCTTACCACCGTTTCTACATGGACGAGCTCTATCAGTTCATTACCCACAAGGTAATCTTCAAGGCTATATGTGTACCCATCGCATGGTTTGACCGCAAGTTTATCGATGGTTTCATGAACATGCTTGCCGACGTGACCAACCGCGCTGCTTATGGCGTGCGCCGCATGCAGAGTGGCAGCATTCAGAGTTATGTATATGTTTACATCATGGGTGCATTGCTCATCGCTGTTGTGAGCATCGTGTGTGTGTTAATGTAATGTCCAACGGCTAAAATTCTAGAAGATTATGCAGATATTTGATAATATATTGATTTATTTCGTCATAGTACCGCTGCTCACGTTGCTGGGCTTGGCACTGTGCAATAACAAGAGTATCAAGGCAATCAGAGCCGTTGCGGTTACAGGCGCAAGTGTGCTAGTGGCACTGGCTTCTTATCTGGTTTACCTGTTCCTGCAGGCGCGTGGCGCTGGCGACACCAGCGAGATGCTGTTGCAGAGCAGTATATCTTGGTATGCTCCCCTCAACATCAACCTCGCACTGGGTGTTGATGGTGTGTCGGTAGTGATGATTCTCCTCTCGGCATTCATCGTCTTTGCAGGAGTGTTCGCTTCATGGAAGATCAATCCGCTGCCCAAGCAGTTCTTCCTGTGGTTCTTCCTGCTGTCGATAGGTGTATTCGGTTTCTTCATCTCAATCGACCTGTTCACAATGTTCATGTTCTATGAGGTCGCTCTCATTCCCATGTACCTTCTCATCGGTGTGTGGGGCAGCGGCAACAAGAACTACAGCGCAATGAAGCTCACGCTCATGCTCATGGGCGGCTCGGCATTCCTGATGCTTGCGCTCATAGGCATCTATTTCCATTCGTCAACCGACGGTCACTTGACAATGAACCTGCTCGAGATTGCCAAGAACAATGCAGTGCCCCACGACTGGCAGCTGTATCTGTTCCCCATGGCATTTGTGGGATTCGGTGTGCTGGGTGCAATGTTCCCCTTCCACACATGGTCGCCCGACGGTCACGCAAGTGCCCCCACAGCAGTGTCGATGCTTCATGCCGGCGTGTTGATGAAACTAGGTGGTTACGGTTGCTTCCGCATCGCCATCTACCTGATGCCCTACGCTGCTAGCGAGCTGGGTTGGATTTTCCTCACCCTCACCGGCATCAGCATCGTGTATGGTGCATTCAGCGCATGTGTTCAGACCGACCTCAAGTATATCAATGCTTATTCATCGGTGAGCCACTGCGGCATGGTGCTCTTCGCCATCCTCATGTTTAACCAGACAGCGATGACCGGTGCCGTGATGCAGATGCTCTCGCACGGTCTGATGACAGCGTTGTTCTTTGCCTTGATTGGTATGATCTATGGCCGCACCCACACTCGCGACATTCGTGAGATGGGCGGTATGATGCACATCATGCCTTACCTGGGCGTGGGTTATGTGATCGCAGGTCTTGCATCGCTCGGTCTTCCCGGCCTCAGCGGTTTTGCAGCCGAGATGACAATCTTCATCGGTTCGTTCCAGCATGGCGACATGTTCCACCGCGTTCTCACCATTGCAGGTGCAAGCTCTATCGTCATCACTGCGGTTTACATCCTGCGTGTTGTGGGTAAGCTGCTCTTTGGCGCTGTTCAGAATGAACATCACCGCGAACTCACCGACGCAAGTTGGGAGGAGCGTCTGTCAACAGCCGTTCTCATGGTGTGTGTGGCAGCAATCGGTTGCTTCCCCAATTTCTTCATCAACATCATTTATGACAGCTTTGCTCCCGTTGTTGATGCCCTTAAGGTGTTCATGTAATTGAAGCGTTGAACTATAAAAACTTGATAATACAGATATGGATTATTCTCAATTTATACAGATGCCGCAAGAGCTTGGCCTGCTGGTAGTGTTCTTGCTAGTGTTTATCTATGACGTTTTTATGCCTCAGCGCAGTCAGCGTGCACTCCCGGTGTTCACTACCGTGCTGTTTGCAATATACACAGCGTTGTGCTTTGTACCTTGCTGCGCTTGCAGCTGCCTCACCAGCTGTGGCGGCAGCCTGTTTGGCGGGATGATAGAGTGTAACGGCACCACATGGGCGATGAAGAACATCCTCAATGTGGGTATGCTCCTGGTGCTGCTTCAGGCAGGCAAGTGGTCTAATAGCGAATATGTGAGCGTGCGCCGCGGTGAGTTCTACGAGTTGTTGCTCCTCACGCTGTTCGGCATGTTCCTGATGATATCGGGCCGTCACTTCCTGATCTTTGTGATCGGTCTTGAGACAGCTTCGCTTCCCATCGCTGCTCTTGCAGCGTTCGAAAAGAACCGTTACGAGAGCCGTGAGGCTGCTGCCAAGTATGTGTTCACAGCAATCTTCTCAAGCGCAATATTCCTGCTGGGTATTTCGTTTGTATATGGTATTGCAGGCACCCTCTACTTCGACGGCATTGCCAAGGATGTGATCAACAACCACAGCGCTCTGCTCATCGTGGCAATCGCATTTGTTATCTCTGGTGTGGCGTTCAAGCTGTCGCTCGTTCCCTTCCACCAGTGGACTGCCGACGTATATCAAGGCGCTCCCACAGCAGTGACATCTTACCTGTCGGTAATCAGCAAGGGTGCTGCTGCTTATTCGTTCCTCATCATCCTGGTTCAGGTGTTTGGCTCGGCTTACGCCGAGGTGTGGGAGTGGATGCTCTATGCAATCATTATTCTCACTATCACCATCGGTAACCTCTTTGCAATGCGCCAGCGCAATCTCAAGCGTTTCCTTGCTTACTCATCAATCTCACAGGCCGGCTACATCATGCTGGGTGTGATTGCAGTGAACACGCTGGGTATGGCTTCGATGATGTACTATGTTCTCGTTTACGTGTTCTCTAACCTTGCAGCATTTGGTGTGATTGCTGCTATCGAGCGTCAGACCGGCAAGGTGACAACCGACGACTACAATGGTCTGTTCAAGACCAATCCCTGGCTTGCATTCACTATGATGCTCGCGATGTTCTCGCTGGGTGGTATTCCTCCCTTCGCAGGATTCTTCAGCAAGTTCTTCATCTTCGTGGGTGCATGCAAGCAGGGCAGCGTGGCTATCTACGTGCTCGTGTTCATCGCGCTTGTCAACACTATCATCTCGCTCTACTACTACCTGCTGGTGGTAAAGGCGATGTTTATCCGTCAGGACGAGTGTGCAGTGCCTGCTATCAAGAGTTCTTGCGGTGAGCGCACAAGCATGATCCTGTGTGCTCTTGGCATTATTCTCATTGGTCTTGCAAGCTGCATCTACATGGGTCTTGAGGAACTTACTTCAAGCGTGAGTGTGATGTTTGCGTTGGTGTAATTGAATTTACTCAATAGAAACTGCGACGCCCGGGCCTGGTTGCCCGGGCGTTTTTTCTTTGAGGAGTTGAGAGGGGAGAGTTGAGAGG
>NZ_JAZLLZ010000002.1:0-5000 GCF_045598405.1 Sodaliphilus sp. | reverse complement strand
TTACGCCTATTTTAGTGAACCCGTGGGGAGTCGAACCCCAATCGAAGGAACCGGAATCCTTTATTCTATCCATTGAACTACGGGTCCATTGATGTTTGTTTTGCAAAATTACTATATTTTTAGTAGATTTGCAAATGAATTTTAGATTGCATGAATATGAATATAAGGATTGAAGAGAGCTGGAAACGTGAACTTGCTGCTGAATGGGGTAAAGATTATTTTGTAAACCTCACTCAATGGCTTCGCGGTGAGTATAGCACCAAGCAGATTTTCCCTCCTGGTAAGCAGATATTTGCTGCCTTTGACACTACTCCTTTCAATGACGTGAAGGTTGTGATACTGGGGCAGGACCCTTACCATGATGTGGGGCAGGCTAATGGGTTATGTTTTAGCGTTAACGACGGGATTCCATTCCCACCGTCGCTCCACAACATTTTCAAGGAGGTTCATGACGACACTGGTGCTCCTATTCCTGCCAGCGGTAATCTTGAACGATGGGCTCAGCAAGGGGTTCTGCTACTCAATGCGACGCTCACGGTGGAGGCTCATCGTGCCGGATCGCACCAAAACCGCGGGTGGGAAGAGTTTACTGATGCAGCCATTGCCCGCCTTGCCGCCGAGCGAGAGCATCTTGTATTCATCTTGTGGGGAAGCTATGCTATCAAGAAGGGCGCGTTTATCAACCGCATGAAGCATCTTGTTCTCACTTCGCCGCACCCGTCGCCTCTCTCGGCCTATCGCGGATTCTTCGGCAATCATCATTTCTCGCAGGCCAATGCTTATCTTGCGAAGCATGGCATCGAGCCTATAAATTGGTAATAATATGGAAAAAGAGACAAAATACAAGGAATTGCTGGCACGTCTTGTCCCGATGATAGACGGGGAGACTAATGCTGTTAGCGTGATGGCCAATGCTTCGGCTCTCATGCGTGAAGTGATGGGTGATGTATATTTCTGGGTTGGATTCTACACTGTGAATGGAGACATGCTCGAACTAGGACCGTTTCAAGGCACCTCGGCATGTTACCGCATCAAGCGCGGACGTGGCGTGTGCGGCACATCGTGGTCACAGGCCAAGACTCTCGTAGTGCCCGATGTGGAAGAATTTCCCGGGCACATTGCGTGCAGCAGTCTCTCGCGCAGCGAGATTGTTGTACCGCTGAAAAATAACGCGGGAACAGTGTGTGCAGTGCTCGATATCGACAGTCGTGAACTTGCGTCATTTGACGATGTCGATGCCAAATATCTTGGCGAGGTTGCTCAAAAAATCTCTGAGGTTATATATTAGTTCTCGAAGAAGTCAATCAACCGCTCGTGCAGGTCGGGAGCTTCGTCATAGGCAGCGTGGCCATAGTTGTCATACATTACCAACTTGGCATTGAGCGCTTCGGCCAATTCTAGCGAACTTTTTCCACCCAGCACGTTGTCGATATTTGACCCCACCACCAGCACAGGGCACTGTATGCCTTTGATTACAGTGTGAGCGTCATATCCCAGGCATGCTTTTGCAAGGGGGATGAATCGTGCGATATCGGCAGGTGTTCCCAGTTCCTCGGCCAGAGCAAACGAATCGGCAAATTTATCATAATATTCTTTGGAATAAACGTGTTGAAACACGTTGCGGTTAAATGCCTTCATGTCGCCTGCCTGTGCCAGTTCGATCCATCGTCCGAGCACTGCTCGCGCATTCTCGTCGGGGGTGGCAGCGGTAGAACAGAGCACGAGTTTTTCTACCACTTCGGGGTACTTTGCCGCAATCACCTGCGCCATCATTCCGCCTTGCGAACATCCCATGAGCAACACCTTGCTTAACCCAGCCAAGCGCATCGCATTGACCGTGTCGTCGGCCATCTGCTCAATGGTATATCCATTGGGAATAGAACGCTTGCGGTCAAACAGATACACCTTGTAGCCTGAATGAAATGCACGATATTGCATTGCCACAGCCTTGGCCATAGGGGTTACAGGCAACAAACTTAATCCGGGGATAAGCACAAAAGGCTTGTCGCCGTTGCCAAACGAAAAATAGTCTATCTCAAAGTTCTTGCCAGTGGCGCAGTTTACTGTTACTTTCATGTCGTGTTTTGGGTTTTGTGTACTGCAAAGTTACACAAATATTCCTAATAAATGTGCATTCTACTATGCAAATCATTGTTTAATGTATTAAACATGTGCATAATTGCGAAATTTTCACTAACTTTGCACCCGCAAAAGAAAAAATAGTACAATGCAGAATATTAGAAACGTAGCCATTATCGCTCACGTCGATCACGGCAAAACAACACTGGTAGATAAAATGCTCGCTGCAGGTAACCTGTTTCGCGACAATCAGAACATGGGTAATCAAATTCTCGACAGCAATGACCTGGAGAGAGAGCGAGGCATCACTATCCTTTCCAAGAACGTTTCAATCAACTATAACGGTTATAAAATCAACATCATCGACACCCCGGGTCACAGCGACTTTGGCGGTGAGGTAGAGCGTGTGCTCAACATGGCCGATGGTTGCTTGCTTCTCGTTGACGCCTTTGAGGGTCCTATGCCCCAGACTCGTTTCGTGCTCCAGAAGGCGATTCAGCTGGGACTCAAACCCATCGTTGTCATCAACAAGGTTGATAAGCCCAACTGCCGCCCCGACGAGGTTCAGGAGGCTGTGTTCGAACTCATGTGCAACCTTGATGCAACCGAGGAACAGCTCGATTTCCCCACAGTGTTCGGTTCGGCCAAGAACGGATGGATGAGCGATGACTGGACTCAACCCACCGACAACATCACGGCAGTGCTTGATGCAATCATTGAGCACATTCCCGCCCCCGAGATGAATGAGGGCGATGCTCAGATGCTTGTCACCTCGCTGGACTATAGCAGTTACGTGGGCCGTATCGCAGTGGGCCGTGTTCATCGCGGCACACTTACCGATGGTATGGAAGTGGGCTTGTGCAAGAAAGACGGCACAGTGACACGCCAGAAGATCAAGGAACTCCGCACATTCGAGGGCATGGGCCAGAAGCACGTGGAAAGCGTAGCCAGCGGCGACATCTGTGCTATCGTGGGTATTGACGGATTTGAGATTGGCGATACTATCACTTGTTTCACCAATCCCGAACCGCTTCCCCGCATTGCGATTGATGAGCCCACAATGTCGATGCTCTTCACTATCAACGATTCTCCCTTCTTCGGCAAGGACGGTAAGTTTGTGACATCACGCCACATCTACGACCGCCTGATGAAGGAACTTGATAAGAACCTTGCCCTGCGCGTTGAACCCTCGCCCAACGAGGACGCGTGGCTCGTGTTTGGCCGCGGAGTGCTTCACCTCAGTGTCCTCATCGAGGAAATGCGCCGTGAGGGATATGAGCTCCAGGTGGGTCAGCCCCAAGTTATCATCAAGGAAATCGACGGCGTGAAGTGCGAGCCCATCGAGTCGCTCACTATCAACGTCCCAGAGGAATACTCAAGCAAGATGATTGATATGGTGACACGCCGCAAGGGTGAGATGACCCTCATGGAGACCCAGAACGACCGCATCTTGCTCGAATTCAAGATACCTTCACGCGGTATCATCGGTCTGCGCACCAATGTGCTCACAGCCAGTGCTGGCGAGGCTATAATGGCTCATCGTTTCTTGTGCTACGAGCCTTGGAAAGGCGACATCACTCGACGTCTCAACGGTTCGCTCATCGCTATGGAAGGCGGAACAGCGTTTGCCTATGCAATCGACAAACTCCAAGACCGCGGCAAGTTCTTCATCTTCCCGCAGGATGAGGTTTACGGCGGTCAGGTAGTGGGCGAGCACAGCAAGGAGAAAGACCTCGTGATAAACGTCACCAAGTCAAAGAAGCTCACCAACATGCGTGCAAGCGGTAACGACGAGAAGGTGCGCATCATCCCGCCCATCGTATTCAGCCTAGAGGAGGCACTTGAGTATATCAAGGCCGATGAGTATGTAGAGATTACTCCTAACCACATACGCATGCGCAAGATTGTTCTTGATGAACTTGAGCGCAAGCGCATTAACAAGGCAAACGGCCAGGAAGATTAAAACTGGATATCACGATAACGACGCCCGGCAGCATCAAAGTTGCCGGGCGTTACTGTGTGTGTTTATCTGTAATCGTGAGTTGGGTGCTGGTTGGTGTTGGCGTTCCTCTTCGAGGATGCTTGCATGGGGTTTAACTTCGTCGAGCTCGCCAAGGCTCGGTTTGCATAGTGAGACTCTTCGAGTCTCTAACGTCTCCGACGTTTTTATAGGACACTAATAATATGGTATATATCTGTCCGACGGTCTAGCTCCATGTCCGACGGTCTAGCTCCCTGTCCGACGGTCTGGCGGCCTGTCCGACGGTCTGGCGACCTACCGACGGTCTTCGACCGCCGGTTACGATGCAGTGCGGCCTCTGCCGAGGCCAGTGTGGTGGATAGTTTTCCTACCGACGGTCTAGCGACCGCCGGTTACGATGCAGTGTGACGGGTTCCCCGTCAAAGCTGGTTGGGTCGTGTTGCTGTCTGGTGGTCTGGCGACCTACCGACGGTCTTCGACCGCCGGTTACGATGCAGTGCGGCCTCTGTCTAGGCCGATTGGTAGATGGCTCCCTGTCCGACGGTCTGGCGACCGCCGGTTACGATGCAGTGTGACGGGTTCCCCGTCAAAGCTGGTTGGGTCGTGTTGCTGTCTGGTGGTCTGGCGACCTACCGACGGTCTTCGACCGTCGGAGGTGGGGATAAAGGGGTGCGGCGGTGGAACCGCCTTGTTGCATCGTAACTGGCGTACGCAGTCCGTCGGAGAAAGGAATATAAAACTACCGGCCTCGGAGGTGCCGCACTGAAATCGCTCATCCTTCCCCCCTCGTCTTTCGTTTTTTTTGGTCTTCGTCTTTTGTTTTTCGTAAAATAGATGTACCTTTGTAGATTGAAATATTATAAATACTATAAAATATGAAGAAATTTTCGATCACTCTGCTATCCCTATTCCTTACAGCCGTGATAGCAAATGCCCAGAT
>NZ_JAZLLZ010000001.1:0-4618 GCF_045598405.1 Sodaliphilus sp. | reverse complement strand
AGGATTGGGGAAAGGGGCAGTGTGCCCGCTCGTGACAAAAATACACAGAACTTAGCACGTTGCCTCCGATTCGGCCGAGCGATGCCCCTCTAACGCGTGCAAAAACGTTAACAAATTTTATACTGCGGATTTGAGGTAATAATGTGTTGTCGCGCGATTAGTTATTTATCATATTTGTCAGTACTCGACTTTAAACAGGTGCGTCTTGGTTTCATACACCCGGTGGGCAGGCGCTAGGTTGAGCGTTGTGGCATCGACGGGACGGGCGTGCTTGCTATAAGAATACAAAGCTCCGGCAGTCACCGCGAGTTCTCCCTCGCACTTGATTCCCTTGGGCGAAGCAAGTCCCTTGACACCTTGCGTCACGACGGTCACTTTGCCGCCGGTCATGACGATGCCTTGGTGGGCATTGATTCCCTTGCCGCCCTCGCCCAGGCAGAGGATGCGCAGCTCGCCGCCGGCAATGGTCATGATGCTGTCGCACTTCACGCCGGCACTGCTGGTGGTGTCGTTAAGTTCGGCCTCAACCACCGGGGCACCGCTGGTGATGATAGTGGCACGGCCGCCATTGATAGCCACGAGGCCACGCGAGGTGATGCCTTTCTTGGCATCGCCGCGGGTCGTCATGTTGAACACGCTGCCATCGATATACACAGCGTCCTTGCCGCGCAGGCAGTTGCCCTTTTCGCTTGTGAGCTTGTACTTGCAGCCCTTGCGGAAGCGCAGGTAGTCGTCGCTGGCGATAGCGTTGTGCGAGACTGATGTCACTTCAAGCTCGCCCTGCCCGCTGAATATGACCTGACCCTCGCTGAAAAGGGTTCCCTTCATGTCTTCCTCTTCGACGTAGGCATAGTCGGCTCCGTCCTGCAGTTTGTTGGCCGTGCCCTGTGCCACGATGAGGTAGAGCGTCTTGCCGCACTGGTTGTTGATAGCAGGGCCGGTGGGGTTGGCTAGCGTGAGCCCGTTGAGGGTCATCTTGTACTTGTTGTCGCTATAAACCTTGAGCGAACCGTCCTGGCACTCGCCGCTGGCAATGACGTGCACACGGCTCGCCAAAATGGTGAGCACCACGTGGCCGCCGTCGATGACAGCCTTGGCACGGGTGCCTGTGCCCGTGACCGTAGCGCCATCGGCAGTGTAGTTCACGCGCACGGTGGTGGTCCAGGGGCTATTCTCCCAGTAGTCGTTGTAGGTCTCGTCGCTCGGGTCGGTGACGATGATGTCTAGTCCCTCGTCAAGGTCGCTATAATCCATCTCTATCACGGGAGGAACCACCTTGCCGGGGTTGTTGTCGATGAGCCACTCGAGGTCGGTGTCATCATTGGTGCACGCGGCGAGCAGCATGGCTGCCAGTGCAAGGAATGTGTATTTAGCGAGTTTCATCTTGCGTCTAGAACTTGTAGGCATATCCCATCACGATGTGGTGAGTGTTGATTGCCTCGGGTTTCACGGTGTGGTTGTAGAGCTGGTAATGATATCCCAGTTCGAAGCTATGGTGTTTCTTGTGCGTGTAGCTGCCGCCCACGACGAAACGGGTCTTTTCGAGCGATGAGCCGGTGTAGGCCTCGACACTCACAGCGGGAGTAAACTTGCAGTGAGGGATATTGTATTCGAGTTTGAGCCTAGAACGCAGCACGTGCTTGCCCTTGGCATGCACCTGGCAGTCCTCCATATACTCGTTGTCGAAGTCGTAGCGGGTGGTAGAGTGCTCGGGGCGGTAGGTATATTGCCAGCGCTCACGCAGCGCCACGTTGAAGCGGCCCAGGTCCACGTCGCCGTTCACGGCTGCGCTCACACGGTGGCTGGTGCTGTAGTATGACGGACGCCAGTTGTTGTAAGAGCCGTCATCATGCAGCGAGAGGTGTTCGCGGTGGTTAATCACAAGGAACTGGTATCCTGCTTCTAGTTTGAACCACTTGGTCACCTTGTACTTGCCGCTCACGGCTGCCGTCACGTGATCCACGGTCAAGAAGTCGTTGCGCGTGCGGAACTCTGTGTCGAGCCCCACCGAGAATTTCTTTGACACCTTCTTTTCCACGCCCAGGTCGAGCGTCAGGCCGGTGTCGTCGGCCATGGCTGCCGTGGGCAAGAGCATGGCTGCCAGCGCAAGAGCCACGGCTATTATTCTTTTACTTCTTCCCATACTTCACGTTTAGGCTTAACAGTGTTGTTGATTTCGGGATCGTTGTCGTCGTTTTTCTCATAATACACCTTGAGCAGAGCACTGTCGCGCAAGAAGTCCACGCTTCCCACTGCCACGCGTGTCACGTTGAGGCCTGTGCGTTGCTTGAGGTCGCTGATGAGCTCGTCGCGGCACTCGGGCTTGATGAGCTCCACGCGGTCATACTGCACCAGCTTCGACTCCTCGTGCTTGCTCATGAGCAGCATCTCGCAAGCAGTCATGGCAAGGAGCACGATGACATTGGGCAGCAGCATCTCCACGGTGCCTATCGACGAACCCAGCGCATTGATCACGCTCACGCATATCACGCTGAAGAGGTAGGTCATCTCGCGCACGGGCATCGCATCGGTGCGGTAACGCATGATGCTGAAGATGCCAAACAGGCCTATGCCCACGCCTATGCCGGTCTTGCCCTTGAGATCCTCAAGCACGAACACCATGAAATAGACCAGGAAATAAATGGCCACGCTGAGCATGATGAACGTGAAGTAGAAACTGCGGTGCTTTGACTTGCGGTAGTACAGGAACTGCACGATTATCCACACAAAGAGGATGTTAATCACGAAATTGACCACATCAATATGCCCAAACTGCCCGGTTGAGAAGAGTTGCTTGAACAGAGAAATCACATTATCCATATCTTATTTTATTATTTTTTCTTGTTTAACACTGTCTTTTTTCAACAAACGGTCCACGAGCCTCATGCGCGGCTTCAGCCGGTTAGTCTTGGCATCGGGACGGGTGAACGCCGTGCCCATGCAGTACTTGCTGAATCCCTGCGGCTTGATGCGCAGCTGCCTGAGCATCTCGAGCACCGGCGAGTGCGCGCGTCCATCGCGCTTGAGTTCGATGATCGCTAGCCCCGTGAGGTCGCAGTCGCAGCCCGACGTGCGGTTGTGGAACTTGAGCGAGGTGTCGATGGTGAGTCGCTCGGTGCGGTCATTGTTGACCAGCGTGATGCGGTTGAAACTGTTCTCGAGCTGCGGCACCAAACTTGCGGCGGGCACACCGAGTCGCTGCGCCAGGAAATCGCTCACGCCGGGTTCGGCTATGCCAGGACGCAAGCTCACCTTGCTAGCGTCATAGGCATCCAGGCCGATGCGTTTCTTGCGGGTGCGCCGGTGGTTGTTCTTGGTCTTCACCTCCAGGAAATCAAGATGCGACGCCACGTAGGACCGCACGCGCACCTTCTGCCTGGGCAGGATGCCATTGTGGTGGGTGGTGAACATCTTCAGGTCGGAGGTGTCGAAGTAGAGCGTGCTGTAAGGTATCACGCGCAGGCCACCGGTTTCTTGCACCCGGTAGCTGTCGCGAGCCATCTCGAGAAGGAGCAACAGCCGCGGAACCGACGTCACAAACTTTGTGTCGATGCGGTTCATCAGCTTTATGCCGCTCATCTCCTCAAGGGTGATGGGCTTATATTTCGCTATAATACCTTCCATCATATATACCTATATATAACGCATATTTGTTGCATCTTATTGCATATAACCCACCCCGATTGACCTCTCATGAAAAGACAATCAGGGTGAAAATATGGTTTAAGGTGGGGTCTATTAATTATGTCGAGGCACCCACCTTTATATTTTCTCGCCGGTTCACGCACCACCAGCGATGAGTGCTATCAGCGCATTAACGTCCGAGACGTCCACTTCATCGTCATCGTTGATAAATGCCCTACCGTTATAATCATCGGGCGACGCCGTGCCCAGGACTATGTTTATCAAGCAGTTCACATCGGTGATATCCACCATTCCGTTGCCATTCACATCTCCCTTGAGAGCGTCGGCTCCCAGTTGCGTGTTGGAGAACTCGAGGTACTTGACCCCGCTCATCGACACCTTCGTTGTTACTCCGCCCGATGTCACCACGGCATCGTTGCCGCTGAATGTTATCTTGGTGCCCGTGGCAACAAACGTGCTGCCATGCTGGGCATCGCTGGCCAGGTTCAAAAAAGTGAATGTCTCGCCCCGGGCTGCCAGCACCGCCACGGCAAGCATCAAAAATACTGTTAACTGTCTCATAAATTGTAGATGTTTAAAGGCTTTAAAGCCATGTCACAGCACTGCACACGTGCAATGCCTGGTGTTAGTAATATGTCAAATTATTGTGCAAATTTATCACTTTTCGGGCAAAAAAGCAAGTAAAAACGCATTTTATTGCCCATAGTCGTTACATTCGTTCATGCCGTCAACGGTGCAAAACCCCCATTTCGCGTATCAAAAACACACCACAACTGTGCATCGCGCCAAATGTTGCACAATATTACATATTATTGCAACATTTGTGTTATAATTAGGGATATTCAGTTAATGCGTGATTTATGTGGGCGGTAATCGGAAGTGCGCGCTTCAAGAGTGTTCGGCGATGCCGTTCTCGTCTCGTTTAGTCTTTTCAGAGGCTAAAGATGCATTTTATGTACTTGTAGGGGCATGA